>CAZZVD010000013.1:0-36732 GCA_964657465.1 uncultured Acetobacteraceae bacterium
CCCCTGTGCTCTTCTATCGCACCCCGCTATGCGTTAAGCGCCAGGGGTGCTTCCTCCGCCGCTCCGCGTCCCGTCAACGAGCCGTCCTCCACGATCAATTGCTCGACAGCAATGCCGAGCTGCCGCCCGAGCTCGAGGAAATCGGTTCGCCATTGTTCAGCGCTGGTGCTCTCGACGCCCAGCAAAAAGCGTCTCGATCGGATGAGCGTGTCATACCAGATGTTCTGAGCCTGCCAAAGATTGAGCTCGAACGGCAACTCGTGCAGCGTGCGCGCCAGGGTGACAGCCCGGTCCAGTCTGTCCGTCTCCAGCGGATGGGCATGCAGACTCACCATCGCTCGCTTCATGTGCTGATCGCTCAGGTACCGCAATGCGTGGCTTTCGAGCACCACTCCATCTGACTTCGCGAGTGTGATCATGGAGCGCACCCGCTTGGGATCGATCGGCTCCTCTTCCAGCGCGCGCCGCAGACCGGCGTTGATGGCAAAGCCGGCAGCCACGGTGAGCGCCGGCGGCTTGGGCAAGTTTGAGGCGTTCAGAAAGTGCAACAGCGACGCGTGCTCTTCGTAAATTTTTAGCAGGCTGTCTTCCACCCCGCTCAGGGTTGCATCGAGCATCACGCGCAGAATGCGGCGCTGATCATCCCTGAACAAAGAGGCTAGCGAATACGGAGTGCCGCCGAAAAAGCTATCGATCAGGCGCACCACTTCCGGCAGATTCGCCTGGGTCACCGCGGCGCTGCATTTGCTTTTCAGGTCGGCAAAGGCGGAAAGGTCCTGGGGCGTCGAGCGTTCCACTGCCGCGGTTACGTTATGGTCGCCGAAGTGGAGTGCGGCAAACGAAACCTCCTCGCTTTCTTCAGTAAGGTTCGAGGTAATACGGCAGCGGCCAATCGCCAGGCGCGCGCGTCCAGAGGTGACGTTCTCGTAATCGAGGCGGCGAATGGTATAGCAGAATAGGACCGCCTCTTCCGGATAACTGGCAAACACAGAGGAGATAGCGTAATGCGCGGCCACCTGCTCCAGGCTGACTTCCATCGGCTTCACTACCCGGCGAAAGATTTCGCCGCCGTCCTTCCACTGCGGGCTGTTGCACTTGGCCTGGCGCAGCCGCTCCACAAACTGCCATTCCAGCAGCGCAGAGTTCAGGCCGAAGATGTCGGCGGCCAGGCGAAGCGCCCGCGCCGCGTAGGCCATCACCTGCACTGTCTCGATGCCGGAGATGTCGTCGAAGAACCAGCCGCAGCTGGTGTACATCAACTGGGTATGGCGTTGCATCTCCATCAATTTCAAAATCAGCGTGCGTTCCTCTGGTGAGAGCGTGCGCGTGGCTTGGTCTGCGAAGAACTGCTCGATCGCAGCCCGCGCGTGTGCCGTACCCGCCGCAAGGATGACCGAGATGTACCCGTCGCGAGCGGCCCAGACGTCTTTGAGCAATTCACGCGTGATGCTTTCGCTCAGCGGAGTAACCGTATCCCGCAACCAATCCAGGGCACCGCGCAGCGGCCCGCGCCAGCGCTGGTGCCAACCCGGGCGGCCGCCGTTGCAGCCGCAATCAGAACGCCAGCGCTCGATGCCGTGCGCACAACTCCAGGAGGTATCCTCAACAATCTCCGCCTCCCATCTGGGAGGAAACTTCGCCAGAAAGTGGCCGTAGTTGGTGAGCCTGGCAAGCTTCTTGTCTTCGATGTAGCGCAAGGCATACGAGAGCGCCATCTCTCCATGGCGGTGATGGTGTCCATAGCTTTCGCCATCGGTCGCCACATGCACCACCTGCGGCTCAGTGTCGGTGGGGTCTTCGCCGCGCGCCAAACGCCACGCGAACGTTTCCCCATTATTGAGTACACCTTCGAATGCAATAGCGCGCGAGACGGGACCGTTGTAGAAGAAAACCGTGATGCTGCGCCCCTCGGGCAGGCTCACCAGGTACGGGTGGTTCGGGTGCACCGATGCGTTGGGCGTCTCGGTCCAGCGAGCGGTGGCGTTCTCTAATGGCTCGAGCATGGGTTGCAAGGTGGTTTCAGCCCGCTCCCGCACACGCGCACATTGGTGCGGCGCAAGGATCGTAAACAGCACGCCATGTTGTGCCAACAGATCGAGCGTTTCATTATCAACAGCGGTTTCTGCCAGCCACATGCCTTCGGGCGCGCGCCCAAACCGGTGCTTGAAGTCGGCAATGCCCCAGCGAATCTGCGTGATGCGGTCGCGCGTGTTGGCCAACGGCATGATCACGTGGTTGTAGACCTGGGCCATCGCCGATCCATGACCTTCGTAACGCAGCATGCTCTGCTGGTCGGCATCGCGGATCATGCGATACGTTCGCGGGGCATTCTCTTCCAGCCACGACAGCAAAGTGGGGCCGAAATTAAAGCTGATTCGTGAATAATTGTTGATGATGCGGGTGATCTGGCCCTCGCCATTGAGGATGCGGGAGGCGCCATTTGGCGCGTAGCATTCGGCCGTGATGCGATCGTTCCAATCGTGATAGGGTGCCGCCGAGTCCTCCGTTTCCACGGTCTCCAGCCAGGGATTCTCACGCGGCGGCTGATAAAAATGCCCGTGAATGCAGATGTACCGTTCCACCGGGGTCAGGGGGTCAGACTTGGTGCCAGACATGTTGCCAGACATGGAGTCATGATAGCTGCATTCCCCATGCGCTCCCATGCAACGGCTGTCTCACGGCCGCGAGGAGGTACGTCTCGGCACCACTCGTCATCGAAGTTTCAATCTGGAGACGTACGGTTCACGAGCGCGGGAGCAGGGGCAAGGTTTGTCATGTGACGGATCAAGCCTGCGGAGGCAAGTCGCAGGCGCGCCATAAATACCAACTGGCGACCGAGCGCCAGGGCTTCCATCGCTTGGCCCGGCGTGCCATCTGCTCTGGCTCGGGCAGCATGTCAGCGGTAATCGGCTTTCCCGGCTTTGTTTTGCCAAACGTTAACAGGTACCCTTTGCGAATCCCATAATCCGTTTCCGGGAAAACATCCGGCCGCCCGAGGCGGAAAATCAACAGCATCTCCGCCGTCCAGGTGCCGATCCCCCGCACCGCACTGAGCCGCTCAATGATCTCCTCGTCCGGCATGCGGCGGATTGATGGGAGGGAAGGCACCGTGCCATCCAGAGTCTTAGCGGCGAGATCGCGCAGGGACAAAAGTTTGCCGCGCGAGAGCCCGGCTGCCCTCAGCATCTCTTCTGGAGCAGCAAGCATCTGTTCCGGTTGAGGATGCATATTGCCAAAACCCGCCAGCAATCGACCCAAAATGGCCTTAGCGGCATTGGCATGCAGTTGTTGATACAAGATCGCCTCCAGCAGAGCTTCGAACGGAGAGTGCGTGCTTTTAACCCGCAGGCGGAAGGGACCGACTCGTTCGATCAGCACGCCCAATCGCGCATCGACCGCTGCCAGTTCCTGGAGCGCGCGCGCGACATCGTACCGAACTGGTCTTAATCCGCCGTCCATACTTCCTCTTAAGTTGTCCGACTCAGCCTCAGTTGCCGAGCGGATTTGAAACAGTACCTTGCCAATTGGCACATGACCGGTACCCGGAATGCAAACATCCATCAGAACCCACACCAACAAGCGACCGCCGTTCAGCGCCGCTTCTTTCCCACTCCGACATTTTCGCTGCCGTCACAAATTGTTCGCAACCCTCCGGTGCAGTTGCCTCCCCCCTGCCGTTTGCTGCTATATTCAACTTTCCACTTGCGATGTGAGGAGCCTATTCTCACGTCCGGCGTCTTGGCTTAAGGCGCAAAACCAGAGCACTACCAGAACCTTCTGAAGAAACACTCATCGAAGGAAGCAGGGACTGATCCAATGGCGCAGATTTTTGACCGTAGTTCGAACGCGTTAGCTCGCGCGAGCTTGGTCCTGACAGGGTTGATTGTCATCGCTTTGGGGGTCACCCTGGACCAATTGCAGTCCTCCCCCTGGGTGACCAGACAGGGGCAGCGCGCTGAGCAGCCGGTGCCGTTTAGTCACAAACATCACGTCATGGGCCTCGGCCTGCAATGCCAGTACTGCCATACTTCGGTGGAGCAATCCAGCTACGCTGGTATTCCCCCGACCAAGACTTGCATCAATTGCCATGCGCAAATCTGGACCAATGCGCAACTATTGCAACCCGTTCGTACCAGCTGGGCGACAGGCGACTCGATTCCCTGGGTGCGTATTCACGACCTGCCCGACTACGTGTACTTCAACCATCAAATCCACGTGAACAAGGGCATCGGGTGTGCCTCGTGCCATGGGCGCGTCGATCTGATGCCGCTGATGTATCAACAGAACACGCTGCAAATGGGCTGGTGTCTGAACTGCCATCGGGATCCTGCGAAGAACCTGCGCCCCACCAGCGAGATTTACAACATGGCATGGGCCCCGCCAACCAGCCAGAGGCCGGTATGGTGTGGCACCAGCGGGCAAAAAGATGGTGTTCCGACCGCTCAGTTGGTCACTTGCACCACCAAAGATCCGAGTCAGAACGGTGCTGAGGTGGCTTCACTCAACATGCTTCCTGGGATTCACCCGCAAGCAACCAGCGATTCCCCGGCGACACTGCTGCCGGCAGCGCTGCACTACGTAAAGCTTACGGATCAGGATTCTCTCGGAAAGTACCTGGTGCAGCAGTATCACATCCGCACGCCTCAGGAACTGAGCAGTTGTGAGACCTGCCACCGATGAGCGAACCCACAGATACTGTGAAGAAATTGAATGTAACGCAACCGCACCCCCAGGGAAGACGCGAAGCGAACATGGCAAAACAAACCACCCCCGCCCAGGCGCAAAAGCCCGCGATGACGCTCGATGAAGCGCGCGCACGCATAGCTGGCCAGACGGGAAAGGCCTATTGGCGCAGCATCGACGAACTGTCCGACACGCCAGCCTTTCGCGAGGCAGTAGAGCGCGAGTTTCCTGACCAGGCTGCCGAGTGGATCGACCCTGTGTCGCGCCGTGGCTTCCTCAAGGTGATGAGTGCTTCGCTGGCGCTGGCTGGCCTGGCCGGCTGCACCAAGCAGCCCGACGAGCTGATCTACCCTTATGTGAAGCAGCCGGAAGATCTGGTCCTCGGCCGTCCGGTCTACTTTGCCAGCGCTTTTCCCTTTTCCACCGGCGCCGTGCCAGTACTGGTCAAGAGTGACGCTTACCGGCCGATCAAGGTGGATGGTAATCCGGATCATCCGATCAACCGCGGCGCTTCGGATGCACTATCCCAGGCTTCCTTGCTCTCCCTGTACGATCCCGACCGTTCGCAGCGGGTCATTTTCCGCGGCGAAGTGCGCCAGTTCCCGGTATTTCTCGCGAACTTCCGCGCCATGCTGGCTGACAAAAAAGCGACCGGAGGCACCGGGCTCTACATTCTGAGTGACACGGTGACTTCGCCCACGCTGGCCGCGCAATGGAAAGCTGCTCAGCAGAAGTATCCCAACGCCAAATGGGTCCAGTGGGATCCCGTGAATCGCGATTCAGCCTACGCTGCCTCGAAGACTGCCTTTGGCGACTACTACGACGCGCAGTACCGCCTGCAAAACGCAGACGTGATCGTTTCGCTCGATTCAGATTTCCTTTCCGGCATCACGCATCCCGGCTTCCATCGCCTTTCGGCTGATTTCGCGAACCGCCGCAAACTGTTGCAGGCGGAAGCCGACGGCAACATGACGATGAACCGGCTGTATGCAGTCGAGAGCACGCCCAGCACCACCGGGTTCAAGGCAGATCACCGTCTCGCACTGCGCGCGGGCGAAGTCGCTTCCTTTGCAGCAGCCCTGGCTGGAGCAGTGGGAGCAGGTGGTTCCGGCGCCCAGGCGCCCGAAGCGGCAGCCAAATTCCTCTCCGCTGTAGCCGCGGATCTGAAAGCAAACGCCGGTAAGTGCGTAGTCATCCCCGGTGAACAGCAGTCGCCTGCCGTGCATCTGGCTGCTATCGCGATCAACCAGGCCCTGGGCAACGTTGGCAAAACAGTGGTCTACACGGAAACCGTAAACCCCATGCCGTCCATTCAGGGACAGGACATTGTGAACCTGGTGAACGACATGCGCGCCGGCAAGGTGGACTGGCTGGTCATCCTGAATGCCAATCCGGTTTACACGGCGCCTGTCGACCTCAACTTCGAGCAGGCCTTGTCCCAGGTGAAGCACACCGTTCATCTCGGTTCTCATTTGGACGAAACCGCGGTCGAAACCGAATGGCACATCAACGGAACGCACTACCTTGAAGGCTGGTCAGATACCCGGGCCTACGATGGCACGGCAACCGTCATTCAGCCGATGATTGATCCGCTCTACGGCGGCAAGTCTGCGCACGAAGTGATTCAATCCATGCTGGACGATCCGGACACCTCCGCCTTCGACGCTGTTCGCAAAACCTGGTCGAACAACCCCGGCGGCGGTGACAAGGACCACGTCTGGCGCAAGATTCTGCACGATGGCATGGTCGAGAATTCGGCCTTCGCGCCCAAAACCGTTTCGGCCAAAATTGGCGATATCCCGGTCAGCACTCCGAGCTATGCCGAGGGAACGCTGGAAGTCATCTTCCGTGCCGACCCACACGTCTATGACGGACGGTTTGCCAATAATGCCTGGCTGCAGGAGATCCCCAAGCCAGTCACCAATATCTCCTGGGACAACGCCGCCCTGGTTAGCTACCGCACCCTGGGCAAAATGGGCCTGGCTGAGCAGGACGTGATCTCAATCCAATTGAACGGGAATACGGTCATGGCCCCGGTCATTGCAGTTCCTGGCCATCCCGAGGGATCCGTCTCCGTCTCGTTAGGCTATGGGCGCCGCAACGCCGGCCGTGTTGGCGGCGGTCTGGGCTATAACGCCTACTCGATCCGCACTGCCGATCACCTCCTGTTCGCTCCCGGAGCGGTGATCAAAAAGACGGGCAAGACCTATGAGTTTGCGGTAACCAAGAGCCATTACACCGACCACCGTTCGCGCGAAGCCGGCGGCGACGGTTCGGGCACTCACTCGATGGAAGGGAACGAGGCGCTCACGCGCGGCATCATCCGGTACGCCACGCTCGAGGAGTTCAAGGAAAAGCCTGACTTCGCACACGACGAGGAGTCGCAGCCGGAAGATCCAGATCCCGACACCAGCATGTTCAACAACTGGCGTTACGACAAGAACGCCTGGGGCATGGCCATCGACATGAATTCCTGTGTCGGCTGCAACGCCTGCGTGGTCGCCTGCTACGCGGAGAACAACATCGCAGTGGTTGGCAAGCACAATGTGCAGACGGGCCGCATTATGCAGTGGATCCGCATCGACACCTACTTTGAAGGCGATCTGGATGCGCCCAGAGCCCATTTTCAGCCGATGACCTGTCAGCACTGCGAAAACGCACCCTGCGAGCAGGTTTGCCCGGTGGGCGCCACGGTGCACTCGCCCGAAGGCCTGAATGTGATGGTGTACAACCGCTGCGTCGGCACCCGTTATTGCTCCAACAACTGCCCTTACAAGGTGCGCCGTTTCAACTTCCTGCTCTACTCCGATTACGACACGGAAGTGCTCAAGCTGGGCCGCAACCCCGACGTGACGGTACGCAGCCGCGGGGTGATGGAAAAGTGCAGCTACTGTTCGCAGCGCATCGCTGCTGCCAAGATCGCGGCGGATACGCAGAATCGCGAAATCCGCGATGGTGAAGTGGTGACGGCCTGCCAACAGGCCTGCCCCACCAGCGCCATCATCTTCGGCAACATCAATGACCGCTCGAGCAAGGTAGCGAAATTCAAGGCGCAACAGCGAAACTACGGCGTGCTGGCGGACCTGAACACTCGTCCCCGCACCTCCTACATCGCGGAAGTCTACAACTCCAACCCGGAACTGGCCGAGGCGCGCAGAGAGCACGCGCCCGCGAAGAGCTGAAAGGTTAGCGCAGCATGGCGACCAAACCAGAGTTACCCGTAAGCGATCCGCAGCTTGATCCGAAGACAGGCGAGTTTCGGGTCATCGCGCCCGGATACACCTTCAAATCGGTGACCGAAGTTATTTCCCGCATCGTGCTCACCCCGCACACGCCCCTCGGCTGGTTTGCCGGCTTTTTGCTGGCTAGCAGCATCTGCCTCATCCTGTTCACTGCCGTCACGTGGCTGGTGCTCAAGGGCGTGGGTATCTGGGGATTGGATATCCCGGTTGGCTGGGGCTTCGCCATCATCAACTTCGTATGGTGGATCGGTATCGGGCACGCCGGTACGCTGATCTCCGCCATCCTTCTGCTGTTCAAGCAGCAATGGCGCAACTCGATCAACCGCTTCGCCGAAGCCATGACCATCTTCGCTGTGGTCTGCGCCGGTATGTTTCCGCTGATTCACATCGGTCGCCCGTGGCTCGGATATTGGCTGTTTCCCTATCCCAACACCATGTGGATATGGCCGCAGTTCCGCTCTCCGCTGCTGTGGGACGTTTTTGCGGTCTCGACCTACGCCACCATCTCGGTTGTCTTCTGGTACGTAGGCATGGTCCCCGATTTCGGCACCATGCGCGACAAGTCCAAAACCAAGCTGGGGCAATACACCTACGGCATCTTGTCCCTCGGCTGGCGCGGTTCAGTGAAGCACTGGATGCGCTACGAGACAGCGTCCCTGCTACTCGCGGGTCTGGCCACGCCCCTGGTGCTCTCCGTACACACCGTCATCAGCTTCGACTTTGCGGTGGCCGTGCTGCCGGGCTGGCATACCACCATCTTCCCGCCCTACTTCGTCGCCGGCGCCATCTACTCCGGCTTCGCCATGGTCATTACGCTGGCCGTGCCAATCCGCAAGTTCTACCACCTCGAAGGCATGATCACGATTCGCCACATCGACAACATGGGCAAGGTTATGTTGGCGACAGGCCTCATCGTGGCCTACGGCTACTCCATGGAAGTCTTCATGTCGTGGTACTCCGCCAGCCACTGGGAGTACTTCATGATGTGGAACCGCATCTTCGGTCCCATGGGTTGGTCCTATGGCGTGTTGATCATGTGCAACATCGCCATCCCGCAGCTGCTCTGGCTGCGTAGTGTGCGCGTCAGCCCAGCGAAGATGTTCCTGCTTTCTCTGGTCATCAATACGGGTATGTGGTTTGAGCGATTCGTGATCGTCGTTACCAGCTTGTATCGCGACTTTCTCCCTTCGTCCTGGGGAACGTATCGGGCCACCCGTTGGGACTACGGCACCTTTGTCGGCACCCTGGGACTGTTTACCGCACTCTTCTTCCTCTTCGTGCGTTTCCTGCCCATGATCCCGATGTCTGAAATCCGGATGATGCTGCCGCAGGCCAAGGTAGTGGAACCGGAAGCACTGGAGGCAGGTGACTAATGCCAATGCGTGAAGGTACCTACGGATTACTGGCAGAGTTCGATACCCCCACAGAACTGGTGGTGGCAGCCAGATCTGCGTATGACTCGGGTTGGCGCCGCCTTGACTGCTACACGCCCTATCCGGTTGAGGAAGCGGCGGAGGTAATCGGCTTCCATCGGAATTACGTGCCACTGGTTTGCCTCATCGGCGGCCTGATGGGACTGGCTGCCATGTTCCTTATGGAAACCTGGGTCTCCGTGCTTGCTTACCCAATCAACGTCGCCGGTCGTCCGCTGTTTTCCTGGGTGGCCTTTGTGATTCCAGCTTACGAGTGGACGATTCTCTGGGCGGGGCTCTCAGCCGCCTTCGGCATGCTGGCGATGTGTGGCCTGCCCACCCTGTATCACCCGTTATTCAATGCGCCCAATTTCCGTAATGGCGCCACGACCGACAAATTCTTTCTTTGTCTCGAGGCGAATGACCCCAAGTTCGAAGCAGTGGAATCGCGGGCCTTTCTCGAGCGCTTCAGGCCGGTTTCGGTGGTGGAGGTGGAGTATTAAGTTGCACAACCGAATTCGTTCTGCAGGCCAGGGCGCGAGCCCCATCACTCGGCTTTTGACGAGTGGCCCGCTGGCTCTTCTGGTGGGTCTGGCATGTGCGGGCTGTCGCCAGGACATGCACAACCAGCCCAAGTTTGTGCCCCAGCGCAGCACCACCTTCTTCGCGGATGGCCGCTCAGTGCGACCGCAGGCGGAGCATACCGTGGCACGCGGCCAGATGGACAAGGAAAGCTTCTACTACACCGGCCTGATGAATGGTAAAGAGCTGGATGCCCTGCCCATGAAGGTGAGCTCGCAAATGCTCGCTCGCGGCCAGGAACGCTACAACATCTTCTGCACCCCCTGTCATTCGAGGGTGGGGAACGGCGCCGGCATGATCGTCCAGCGCGGCTATAAGGCAGCAGGCAATTTCCACTCGCAGCGCATTCTGGCCGAGCCGCTCAGTCACTACTTTTACGTAATGACGAACGGCTACGGCGCAATGCCCGACTACTCTGCCCAGCTGACCCCCACCGACCGATGGGCTGTGTCGGCCTACATCCGCGCACTGCAGATTAGCCAGGCGTCGTCCGAATCCAGCGTGCCCGCAGGTGTTCAGGTGCAGAACCTGAAAGACATAGCCGAACGCGAGGGCTACCCGGAATCGTTTGTGAGCGCATGGACGTTACCGGAAACGGCAGTTTCTGCCGAGCCGGCTGAAGGCCAGGGCACCCCCGGCGGGGCGCCTGCCACTGGGGACAGCCCGGTGCTCAATAGCTCTCAGCCGCGAGCCGCGCGCATGACCAACAGCGAATCGATGCCGCCCAAGCAAGTGAAATAAATTCAGAGCGAATACGCCACAGGAAAACAAATGGCTCACGAACACCACGAAAATTCGCTACCCTCCGAGCTGAACGCTCCGCTGCTGCTGGGTGCCTGGCGGCGCAAGGCCATGATCGTCGGCGGCATTTTCGCTGTGCTGTCGATCGTCCTCGCATTGCTGGCTGCCACTGTCGATCATGACGGCGTCGATCACCTTCTGCGCTCCTATCTTCTCGGTTACATCATCTGCTGGGGCTTTACCGTAGGCGGCCTGGCCCTCCTGATGGTGCAGTACGTAAGCGGTGGCAAGTGGGGGCTCCTGATCAGGCGTCCGCTGGAAGCCATGTCGCGCTGCCTTCCCGTGGTCTTTGTGCTGTTTCTGCCCATCGGCTTCTTCATGAAGAAGCTATACCTCTGGGCCAAATACAGCGATGCGGAAGCTGCCTT
Organism: uncultured Acetobacteraceae bacterium; assembly: GCA_964657465.1. Taxonomy (GTDB): domain Bacteria; phylum Acidobacteriota; class Terriglobia; order Terriglobales; family Acidobacteriaceae; genus PALSA-350. The sequence goes on from CAZZVD010000013.1 coordinate 11,089, forward strand.
CAGCAAGCACCTGATTACTCACAGCCAGGCGCATGCTATCGCCTTCAAGCATCCGATGCTCAGCATCCCCAGCGTCTGGATCCAGACGATTGTCTGCTTCGCGATCTGGTTCATGTTCATGTTCCTGCTCAACAAATGGGGCCTGCAACGCGACGCCGATGCGCACCCGAACATCCGCTTCTGGCAGGTAAAGCTGGAAAACCTGAGCGGCATTGGCATTTTGATCTATTCGATCACCTTGACGGTTGGCGCCATCGACTGGGTCATGTCCCTCGATCCAACCTGGTACTCATCGATCTTCGGACTCCTGTTCCTGGTCGGTCAGGGTTACGCAGTGTTTGCGCTCTCCATCATCACAGTGCTGAAGCTCTCAGCCGTAGAGCCGATGCACACCCTATTACGCAAGACGGAACAGCACGACCTGGGCAAGTTCGCATTCGCCTTCGTCATGCTGAACATCTATCTCGCCTTCTCGCAGTTCCTCATCATCTGGTCAGGAAACCTGCCGGAAGAAATTCCGTGGTACCTGGACCGGCTCCGCGGCGGCTGGAGCGTTATCGCTTCGCTGGATTTCGTTTTCCACTGGTTTGTTCCTTTCACGCTTCTGCTGTCCCGTGACCTCAAGCGAAACAAGTCGCGGCTCATCATGGTCTGCAAGATCATGATCTTCGCTCGCTGCTGGGATCTGTTCTGGCTTATCGAGCCCAACTTTCCAGACGCAGCGCGCAACCTGCACTTCTCTTTTGGCATTCTGGAATACATGACTGTACCCGTAACTGTGATCTGCCTGTGGATGTGGTTCTACTTCGGACAGCTCGAGAAACGTCCGTTGATTCAGACCAACGATCCTCATCTGGCAGAGATCCTGGAGCCTGACCATGCCCACGCATGATCCTGTTGGACCACAAAACCCAGGCGACGAGTCTCCTGGGTTCGAAACTACTGACGTTAACGTCTCTGGCGTCATCGTATTCCTGGCATCACTGGCAGCGTTCGTAGGCGTTTTCTTTATCTTTTGCTTCGGTATGGGCAAGGTGATCAACACCCGCCTGCAGAGAAACGATGGACCACCCAATCGCTGGAATCAGAGCGATGTTCATCCCGCCGGGAGCAAGCGCCGGGATCTGACATCCAACTCAGACATGGAGCAGGAACAGCTCAACCAGATGGTGAAGAGCTTTCCTACGCCGCGACTGCAGACCGACGATGGCAATCTCGACATCGCCCAAATGCATGTGCGGGAGGATTTGCTGCTGGATCACTACAGCTGGGTGGACCGCCAGGGTGGAAAGGTGCGCATCCCCATCAACCGCGCGATGGAATTGATTGCACAGCACGGTTTGCCGGTGGCGCCCCCGGAGGCCTCCATGGAGCAGGGACCGCTCATGGCGGGTGATCGCACGCCAGCCGTCACCGTGCCACTTACCGACGGTTTCGCTGCCACAGCGTGGGAGCAGGAGTACCGGGAAACGCTGGAGCAGGAAAGAACGCGCGGCGGCAAACCCGGCGACCAGGCAGCTTTGGGTACGGGACGCTAGTACGAGCGCAGAAAAGAACGAACGGTCAAACGGACACGTCCCGCTTTAACCGGACTGACGATATGTTGAGCATGGTAAATACGCACCGAGGACAGGCCACGGAAGGCCTGCCGGGGGCGATACCATAGAGCTATGAGGTCAAAGGAAAGAACGGTGCAGATCGAAGGCAAAACGCGAGGCGTACCAACAGGCTGGGCTCGCCGCCGCCTGCTCGCCGGCCTCTTGTTCGCTGCTCTGCCCGCGTTTAGTCAGGTAACGCCCGTCGGCCAGAAAAGCATGGGGGACCCGGCGCCTGATCGCCTCCCCGATGTCCTCAAGTCGGTCAAGATCGACCAGCGCCTGGGTGAGCAGCTGCCGCTCGACACGCCCTTCGTCGATGAAACAGGTAAACCGGTTAAGCTCGGTGACTACTTCGGCAAGCGGCCAGTCATCATTTCGCTTGTCTATTACAAGTGCCCCATCCTGTGTGCCGAGGATCTGAATGGCCTGGTGGGCGCGCTTGAAATGGTTAAGCTGACCCCTGGAAAAGACTTCCAGGTGGTGATTGTAAGCATTGACCCAAGCGAAGGGCCGGCGGTGGCTGCGGAAAGCAAGGCCGCCTACGTCAAGCGCTATGGCCGGCCAGAAACGGCAAACGGATGGCATTTTCTTACTGGGCAAGCACCGGAGATTCAGGCAATGACCAAGGCAGTCGGTTTCGGTTACGTGCGCCTTCCGCAACCTCCCGGCAAGCCGCCACTCTTTGCGCACGCCAGTTCGATTGAAGTGGTTACGCCAGAAGGCAAAATGGCCCAGTACTACCTTGGGGTCGAGTACTCGCCCAAAGATGTACAGCTCGGCCTGGTGGAGGCTTCCCACCACCAGATCGGCACCCCAGTGGACAACATTCTTACGTACTGCTACCGGTATAACCCGCTGTTGAACCGGCACAGCCTGGCTGTGGCCCGGCTGGTGCAGGCAGCGTGCCTGCTCACTTTTCTCGGGCTCGGCAGCTTCATGGTGGTGAACTTCCGTCGAGACATCAAACAAACAGCGGAGCTGCAGTCGCGGCCAGCGCGTTCGGGTAAAGGGTAACGATGCATATAAGTCCAGTATTGTGGCAGTTTCTTGTAAATTGGCTGACGAACTCTGCCCTGTTCCCGCCCGAAGCGTCGGCGCTTTCGCCGCAAGTGGATGCATTCTACTTCTTTCTCATCGTGATCTCGGTAATTGGACTGGTAGCGGTGGGGATCCTGGTGTTCGGCTTTTCGATCATGTACCGCAAGGAAAAAAGCCCGGTCGCGACGCAGATCGAAGGCTCCACACTGCTCGAAGCCACGTGGACGATCATTCCGCTGGCACTCTTCATGGTCTGCTTCGTTTGGGGCGCACTCCTCTACTTCCGTATCTACAATCCGCCACCGAATTCGATGAACATTTACATCGTTGGCAAGCAGTGGATGTGGAAAGCCGAGCACCCAGGCGGCCAGCATGAGATCAATGCCCTGCACATCCCAATCAACCGGCCGGTGCAGCTGACCATGATCTCGCAGGACGTGTTCCACAGCTTTTCCATCCCGGCCTTTCGCATCAAGCGGGAAGTGATTCCGGGGCGTTACAGCACCGTCTGGTTCGAAGCAACGGCGGCCGGGACCTATCACCTGTTTTGCACGCAGTATTGCGGTACGGACCACTCGGCCATGATCGGCGAGATTGTCGCCATGACCCCTGACGCTTACCAGGCGTGGGCTGCCGGCAGTACCAGCGGCGCTTCCCTGGCGCAAAACGGAGAGCGGCTATTCGCCAGCCTGGGCTGCAACTCCTGTCACTCGGGGGAGGCGTCAGCCCGCGGCCCGAACCTGGCACAGATCTACGGCACCCGGCTGCAACTCACGGATGGGTCGTTCGTTACTGCTAACGACGCTTACCTGCGGAACTCGATCCTGAACCCGGGAGCGCAGCTCACCTACGGCTACGCACCGATCATGCCGACCTACCAAGGGCAGGTCAGCGAAGAAGGTTTAATCGGTTTGGTGGAATACATCAAGAGTCTCAATTCGAACTACCGCATTCAGCAGACCCTGACTGCGGAACATATGGCGCCAGCGCAATCTGGCGGGTCCAGTGCTGAGTCCAATTCGCCCACCATGAACTATCGGCCGCAGCTGACTATGGGCGCCGGTAAAGGCGGACCCAACTCTGCAGGAAAAACAGCACCACAAAACCCCGGGACGGTGAACCAATGAGCACTATCGTCACGCTTCCAAACCAGCAGGGCGCCACGCTGCCGAAGCTGAACTACCTGAATGCCGAGTATGGCCTGAAGAGCTGGTTGCTTACCGGCGACCACAAGCGCATCGCCATGCTCTACCTGCTCTCCATCACGTTCTTCTTTTTCGTGGGTGGCGCCTTCGCAGGTTTGATTCGCCTGGAGTTGTTGACGCCGCTCCCGGATCTGGTCGCCTCAGATACGTACAACAAGCTGTTCACCATGCATGGCGTGATCATGATCTTCCTGTTCCTGGTGCCCTCGGTGCCGGCGACTATCGGGAACTTCGTGATCCCCATCATGATCGGGGCTAAAGATCTCGCTTTCCCCAAGATCAACCTGCTGAGCTGGTACCTGTACATGGCCGGCGCACTGTTCCTGGTCTTTGCTCTGCTCAATGGCGGCGTGGATACCGGCTGGACCTTCACCACCCCGCTCAGCACGCATTATCTGAATACCCACGTGATCACGGCAGCCATCGGCGTCTTCATCGTCGGTTTCAGTTCCATCTTTACCGGCCTGAACTTCATCGTGACCATCCACCGTATGCGCGCTCCGGGCATGACCTGGTTCCGTCTGCCACTGTTTTGCTGGTCGCACTATGCGGCTTCGATCCTCATGGTCCTGGGAACGCCAGTGCTCGCGATCACCCTGGTACTGGTGATTCTTGAGAGAACAATTGGCATCGGTGTGTTCGATCCCTCCAAGGGCGGCGACCCGCTACTCTTTCAGCATCTTTTCTGGTTCTACTCCCACCCTGCCGTCTACATCATGATTCTGCCGGGTATGGGTGTGATCTCAGAAGTCATCAGCACCTTCTCCCGCAAACGTGTCTTCGGATACACCGCGGTGGCTTTCTCGTCGGTAGCTATCGCCGTATTCGGGTTCTTTGTATGGGCGCATCACATGTTCATCATGGGGATCTCGAGCTACTCGGCCTTGATCTTTTCGCTGCTCACCATGTTGGTGGCGGTGCCCTCGGCCATCAAAATCTTCAATTGGTCAGCGACTCTTTATAAGGGATCTCTGACCTTTGAAACGCCCATGCTCTACGCCTTCGGGTTTATTGGCCTGTTCACCATTGGCGGACTGACCGGCGTTTTCCTGGGTTCGATGGGTATGGACATCCACCTGACCGAAACCTACTTCATCGTGGCCCACTTCCACTTCGTGATGGTCGGCGGTATGCTCATGGCTTACCTGGCTGGGGTGCACTTCTGGTGGCCAAAGATGACCGGCAGAATGTATCCCGAATCCATGTCCAAGCTGGCAGCGGTCACGACCTTCATCGGCTTCATCCTCACGTTCTTCCCGCAATTTATTCTGGGCTATCTCGGGATGCCGCGCCGCTATCACGCGTACCCGCCTGAGTTCCAGGTGCTGAACGTTCTCTCGACCGCAGGCGCCACCGTCCTCGGCGTCGGCTACCTGCTGCCCATGTTGTACATGCCGTGGTCGCTGAGGTACGGTAAGATCGCGGGCAGCAACCCATGGCAGGCGACCGGCCTAGAGTGGCAAATACAGTCGCCTCCGTTGACAGAAAATTTCATTGAAACGCCCGTCGTGAATTGGGAAGCATACGACTACGACTGGCTGGCGAACAAGACGCAACCTGAGGTAACGACTGTTGGATAGCCAAACGATCGCGACCGCGCACGCGGAGCCACATACCGGGCACGACGAGCATCCTGCTTACCTGCGCCACCACTTCGTCACCGTGGATCAGCAGCGGGAGACCGCCAGCTTTGGCATGTGGCTCTTCCTGCTCACGGAGATCATGTTCTTCGGCGGATTGTTCATGGCCTACCTGCTGTACCGCAATTGGTATTACGACGCCTTTGTGGCCAGCAGCAACACCCTCGGCATTGGTCTCGGCACCACCAACACGGCAGTGCTCATCCTTTCCAGCTTCACCATGGCGATGGGTGTGTATTCGGCAGAGATCCGCAACCGCAAAGGGTTGATGACCTCGCTGAGTCTGACGATTGTGTTAGGCCTGGCATTCCTCGGTATCAAGAGTGTGGAGTACCACGAGAAATTTGTGGAGCACCACGTCCCCGGCGCGAGCTTCAGCGTGGAAGATTTCGTTCACCCGCAGGACAAGCGCGATGTACCGCTTACGCCCGATATGGCGCAGCACGCCCAGCTCTTCTTCTTTCTCTACTTCGCGATGACCGGCATGCACGCGCTGCACATGATCATTGGCATAACCATTCTGTTCGTTCTGCTTTATCAGACGTATCACGGGGCTTACGTCAACGGTCATACATCGACCATAGACAACTTCGGACTTTACTGGCACTTCGTCGATATCGTCTGGATTTTCCTGTTCCCGCTGTTGTACCTCATCAGCCGGCATCCGCTGAAATAGCCAGTAAAGGAGAGCTCCCTTGTCGACTCCCGTACAACACGAGCATCACGTGGTCGGACCCAAGACCTATTTAGCAATCCTGGTGCTGCTGCTGGTGATGACCGCACTCACGACCGGCGCCGCCTTCATTAACATGGGCGTCTTCAGCCCCATCGTGGCGCTCGCCATTGCCTGTTTCAAGGCAGTGATGGTCATCCTGTTCTTCATGCACATTCGCTACAGCTCCAAGGTCATGATGCTAACGGTAGGCGCCGGCTTCTTCACCTTCCTCATCCTGATTACGATGACGCTGTCCGACTACATCAGCCGCGCCTGGGGCCTCTGGTAGCTTAGCGGCAAGATTTGGGCCTGTAGCCGGCTGGGGTGCCCCATATCTCACGGCGTTTTCCAGCCGGGAGATGTGGGAATTCACCGCACCCAATCGGAAGTCTCTCTCTGCGACTCCAGTCCGCGAGGCCACAGTGCGCCATCTTTAGCACCTGTTCAGGACCTGAAAAGTGGTTTCCTCAAGGGAAGACGACGCGTTCCGCCGCCTGCTAGAGTAAGCGAAATACTCGATGACTCCACCACTCTCAACAGACGAGCAAGTACCAGAAGCACTCCGCACCATCGCCAGCAATCCCAGAATCTGCATACGGCGAGGCGGCGCACCCGTCCCGGATGGCAAGTGCGTCGTCTACTGGATGCAGCGCGCCGAGCGAGCACTGGACAACCCGGCCCTCGATACCGCGGTTGCTGTAGCCAACGCCCTTAACTTACCCGTCCTGGTCTACTTCTCGGCAATCTCGAATTTCCCCAACGCAAACTGGCGGCACTACGCATTTCTCAATCAGGGCCTGATCGATATCGAAGAAGATCTGCAACAGCGGCAGATTGGCTTCATCGTCCGCCGGCCCCCGAAGAACTCGCTCGAAGCTCTCCTGACGGAAGTGAACGCGGCCATGGTGATTGGGGATGAAAACCCCTGCCGGGAGCCGGAGCGCTGGCGCAAGGTGCTGGCTGGCCGTCTCCGCATCCCGTTCTGGACGGTCGATGCCGACGTAGTCGTGCCTTCCGCACTCTTCACCAAAAAGATGTACGCCCTGCACATCTTCAGGCCGAAGTTGAACGCGGAAGTGCCGAAGTTCCTGATCCCCCAGCCCAACACACTCCCGGCAAAACCCTGGAAGCCGGATACCCCGCTCGAAGCGTTTCCGGTGCGCGAAGATGTCACGGAAGGTTGGAAGACGCTGGATCGCAGCGTCAAGCCGGTCGATAGCTTTACCGGCGGAACGCATGCCGCCTTAAAGCGCCTGAACGACTTTGTGAATAACGACCTCGAGGCATACGAGACGACCCGCAATCACCCCGAGGTGGATGGCACCAGCCGCATGTCACCCTACCTGCACTATGGCCATATCAGCCCCATCACCATCGCCTTGGCAGTCGACAAAGCGCGCGCCGCCGGCAAAGTGACGCAGGCTGCGCGCGATTCGTACATCAGCGAGTTGATTGGCTGGCGAGAGCTCGCCGTCAATTTCGTCAAGTACACGGAAAACTACGATTCCTTCGAATGTGCCGAACCCTGGGCGCGCAAAACGCTGATGGAGCACGCTCGCGACAAGCGGAATCCGCTCTACACCCTGGAGCAGATGGAACGCTCGGAGACTTACGATGAACTCTGGAACGCAGCACAGAACCAAATGGTCAAGTTCGGCTGGATGCACAACTACATGCGGATGTACTGGGCCAAGAAGATTCTTGAATGGTCGCCCGACCCCGCGAGAGCCTTCGAAATCTGTGTCTGGCTCAACGATCGATACTTTTTGGATGGACGCGATCCGAATGGATACGCGGGCGTCGCCTGGTCCATTGTCGGCAAATTCGACCGCCCCTGGTTCGACCGTCCGATCTTTGGAACCGTGCGCTACATGTCGGGCGCATCGACCGGCAAGAAGTTCAAGTCCAAAGTCTACATCGAGAAAATGTCACGAGATTTCACCAAATCTCCATTCTGGGACCAGCCCTAGACTGGTGTGCTATTTTCAGAGTTGGCTTCCGAGTCGCTAGTCCCTCTCTCCCCCGAGCCGATGTCGCGAATGTGCGCGGGCCGGCGGCGCTCGCTGGCTTTGATCACTCCAGGAATCAGCCCTGGCATTAGCGCAGAATATCGGGTCACCGCATGGCTAAATATCTCATCACTGGCATTGCTGGTTTTATAGGCTCCTCCCTGGCGAGAGCCCTGGTAGACCGGGGCGATGAAGTCCGAGGGGTGGATAACTATGTCACCGGAAAGCCAGCCAACCTGACCGGCCTTCTCCCGCACATTGACTTCCGCGAGGCAGACCTGCGGGACGGCGCTGCGATGCGGTCAGCCTGCGACGGCATCGATTACGTTTTGCACATCGGAGCATTGCCCTCAGTACCGCTCTCGGTAAAAAATCCCGAGCCCAGCCACGGCTGCAACATCGATGGCACTTTCCTTTTGCTTGAGGGGGCCCGCGCTGCCGGCGTGCAACGCGTAATTTACGCAGCATCGTCCTCGGCGTATGGCGATCAGCCCATCCTGCCCAGCAAAGAATCGATGCGCCCCATGCCGATCTCCCCCTATGCGGTACAGAAGCTGACCGGCGAACATTACATGAGCAGCTACTGGCAGGTGTATGGGCTCGAGACCGTCAGCCTGCGTTATTTCAACGTCTTCGGTCCTCGGCAGGGAGCCGACTCTCCGTACAGTGGTGTTCTCGCCAAGTTTATACAGCAGATGCTGGAGGGCGTCCGCCCCACAATCTTTGGCAATGGCGAGCAGGGCCGCGACTTTACCTATATCGACAACGTCGTCTCTGCCAATATGCTGGCGTGTGCTGCGCCCGCTACCCAGGTAGCCGGAAAGGTATTCAACATCGCTTGCGGTGGTCAACACACCTTGAACCAGATGTACCAGCTGCTGGCAAAGCACATTGGTTTTGACAAGCCGCCGCTGTATGGCCCCCCGCGGACCGGCGATATCGTCAATTCGCAAGCAGACATATCCGCGGCGGTCGCGGCATTTGGGTACCGGCCCATCATCAGCGTGGAAGATGGATTACACCGCACTGTCGAGTGGTACCGCGAAACGTTGAAGATGCCGGTCGCTTCCCGGTGACGCGCCAGAAAAATCTCCTGGCTGCCTCTCCGGTCACCAGCGGCCCTGCCGGACACATCCGCCTCTTCCTACTAGCAGTCCAGCGAATCTCATCAGGAGACAGACCTTGTTCGACCAGCACGATCTGACACAATGGCTGTTGCTGGTGGAGAAGCGACAGCTACGGGTGGGCATCATCGGCCTGGGCTACGTGGGGCTTCCCTTGGTGCTACTTTTCAGCCAGGAGGGCTTCCAGGTCACTGGCTTCGATATCGATGCTGCCAAGGTCGATCGCCTCAACGCAGGCGAGTCGTACATTCATCGCATTGAAGCGGAACAGATCAGGGAAGCCCAGGCGAAAGGCTTCCGCGCCACGGCAGACTTCGCAGAAGTGCAGAACGTGGATGCCATCCTGATTTGTGTACCCACACCGCTGAGCGATCATCACACGCCCGATATGAGTTACATCGAGGCCACGATGACTGCGATCGCCGGCCATTTGCGCCCCGGGCAACTCGTGGTGCTCGAAAGCACCACCTATCCGGGGACCACCGAAGAGTTGATCGCCCCTGCCATTGAGCGCGCCGGCAAGGTCAGGGTGGTGCGCGAGCACCTCACCAGCGATGGCATCCTGGTCGCCTACTCTCCCGAGCGGGAAGACCCCGGCAACACCAGCATCGATCGCCGCGATATCCCGAAGGTAGTTGGCGGCCTCGGCCCTTTTGCCGCTGACGCCGCCGCAGCCCTCTACAACACTGCCTTCCATCGGGTAGTCCGGGTATCCACCCCGGCAGCCGCGGAGATGACCAAGCTGTTAGAGAACATTTACCGTTGCGTAAACATCGCGCTCGTCAACGAACTCAAGCTGCTGTGTTTGCGCATGGGCATTGACATCTGGGAAGTGATTGCAGCCGCGGCTACCAAGCCCTTCGGCTTCCAGGCCTTTTATCCCGGCCCGGGCCTGGGTGGTCATTGCATTCCCATCGATCCCTTCTATCTCAGCTGGAAGGCAAAAGAATTTGACTTCAGCACTCGCTTCATCGAACTCGCCGGAGAAGTGAACGAAGCCATGCCCTACCACGTGGTGGCCGCTGCCTCTTCCGCGCTCAACCAGCGCAGCAAGCCACTCAAGGGATCGCGCATCCTGGTGCTTGGCTTGGCGTACAAGAAAGATGTGGACGATCTGCGTGAATCGCCGGCGCTATCGATCATTGAGATGTTGCAGCAGGAAGGCGCCGTCGTCGCTTACAACGATCCCTTTTTCCCCTCCGTCGGCCGGGGTAGAAAATATAATCTAAATATGCAGTCGCAGCCTCTCGATCACCTCGGCAGTTACGATTGCGTGCTCATCGTGACCGACCATACCTCCTACGACTACGCGCGTATCGTGCAGGAAGCACAACTGGTCGTCGACTCGCGCAACGCCACCCGCGGTCTGCAGTCAGACAAAATTGTCAGGTGTTAGCCCCGCGACAGGAATCCATGCCATTGGGGAGTGAACGCCAAGCCCCCAGGCAGGGCTGGCAACAACCCACCACCCTTCATTAATGCCTGAGTTCCCCGCCAAAAGCTTCGTTGCAACTCGTCAGGGCCCGCGTCAGTCACGCTGGGTTCCGCTCGCCTTCTGTGCATCTGGGCAGGGCGCGAGGGCAGCCAAGCCGTAATTAGCTTTGGTTCCCGCCAGCAAAAGAATTGGCACACTTCGCATGAAGCCCTAAACTAAAGAAGTAATCCAACAAAGTTCCTCCCCAGGGCCGGGGCGAAGGTAAGGAGTAAAGCCTGGCAGCAGGTTCCGGCAGCATGCCGCTATCTCTGCCTCTTCAAATATGGGTAAGCGTTCAGGTTTTATCTTCGCGATGCTGCTGATCGCGGGTGTTGCGCAGTCTCCACTGCCAGTTGTTGCGCAGTCCCTGTCTGGAAGTGATGTTTCCGCCTGTTCCTCCGGCATAGTGTCCTCGGTGGATGGCAGCTGCGTGGGGCAGGATGCCTCGTACAATGCCTCTCAGCAAAACGATCCCGACAATCCGGCCAACAGCGGGAACAACGGGATCAACGGCAACATGCAGAACTACGGCCAGCTGGCCCGGCAATATCCGGGGCTGCAATCCCGAGGCATTAACAACGGCGTCAGTACATTCTCTGATCAAAGTGGGCTGAATGGCGCCCAGGCGCAACAGCAAGCACTGAACGAAGCGCGCTTACTGGAACTACAACGTCCCAGCCCTCCAACCGAATTTCAATTGCTGGTGCGTGCGTCCGTCGGTCGATTGCTCCCAGTCTACGGGGATACTCTATTTCAGCAAGTGCCGACTACCTTCGCACCCTTGCGCGAGGTGAATGTAACGCCGGACTATGTGCTTGGCCCAGGCGACCAGTTGTTGATTCGCATCTGGGGTCAGGTCAATTTCAACGCCCAGGTGACAGTCGATCGATCCGGATCGGTCTACCTGCCGCAGGTGGGCGGTATCCACGTGGCCGGCTTGCCCTATGCCGAGGTTAGAAAGCACATCCAGGACGCGGTAAGCAGGATCTACAAAAGCTTCGATCTCGACGTGCAGCTGGGTCAACTGCGTTCCATCCAGGTCTTTGTAGTGGGTCGGGCACGCCGTCCCGGCAATTACACGCTCAGCTCTCTAAGTACCCTCGTGACCGCCATCTTTGCCACCGGCGGGCCATCGGTGCAGGGGTCATTGCGCGATATACAAGTACGCCGCAACGGCCAGATCGTCACACAATTCGATCTTTACGACCTGCTCCTGCTCGGGGATATGACCAAGGACGTGCCTCTGCTTCCAGGGGACGTCATCTTCATCCCGCCCGTGGGACCGCAGGTAGCTCTCGCGGGCAGCGTGCGAGTGCCCGCCATCTACGAGTTAAAGGGCGCCACCACGTTGGACCAGGGCTTGCAATTCGCTGGTGGTCTGTCCGTGACCGCATCCCTGCTGAATGCATCGATCGAACGGGTAGACGATCGCAATAGCCGCACTGTGGTGAACATGGCCCTGGAGGGCGCTGTCCTGAGCACGCCCCTGCGCGCGGGCGACGTGGTCCGTGTGTTGCCGTTTTCCCCCAAATTTCAGAACACCGTGACGCTGCGCGGCAACGTCGCGGAATCCGGCCGCTTCGCCTGGCACGAAGGCATGAAGCTGAGTGAGATTATCCCGAACAGTCAATCCCTCGTGACCAGGGACTATTGGGAACGCCGCAATCAGCTAGGATTACCCGGCCCGGAATTTAAGGCGGAGTACACCAATAATCCTGATCAATTTGCGCGCGACGCCGTTGGCAATCGCCGTCTGCCCAACTACTACGGCCAGGGACTCGGGCCGCAGCAGGTGCAAGGACAGGGAGCGAACGGGCAGATGCTCAATCAGGGCGTCAATCAGAACACGGGTCAGAATTACAACGGGGGTTCCGGCCTGAACCCAAATTCTCTGGACGGCAACAACAACCCTTACCAGTCGCAGCAGGATAACTCCTCCTACGATCCAAATAATCCTAACCAGCAAAATGGGCCCCAGGGCGCCAATCAAAACCAATCATCGAATCTGGGCGGCGGCTCCATCGGCGCCCAACAACAACAGCTCACATGGAATGGCGGAGCGCTCCCTCGGCCACGGCTCAACATTGTGCTGCCGGTGCCGGAAATAGACTGGTCCTACGCGGTAATCGAGCGGCTCAATCCGCAGACGCTGGCGACCTCCCTGGTGCCGTTCAATCCAGGCAAGCTGGTACAACAACACGAGGCTTCGCAGGATCTGACCCTGGAACCAGGGGATGTGGTCACCATCTTTTCTCAGGTGGATATCAGTGTGCCGCAGGACCAGCGCACCAAGTTTGTTCGTCTTGAGGGTGAGTTTGCCTCCGCCGGCATTTACAGCGTTGCTCCCGGTGAGACCCTGCGTCAACTCGTCGTACGGGCTGGTGGCCTCACTGCGAACGCATATCTCTTCGGTTCCGAGTTCACCCGCGAATCCACGCGTGTCTTCCAGCAACAGCGACTGAGCGACTATCTCACTAACCTGGAGCTTGAGATCGATCGATCGACCATGAACGCGGCATCATCCAGTGTTACCCCGCAGGACACTGCGGCGACGGCGGCCGAGGTGTCTGCATCGCGGAGCCTGGTAACGCGATTCAGGACTTTGCGGGCTACCGGCAGAATCGTCCTGACGCTGGATCCGAATACCACCGGGATTGACCGCCTGCCCGATTTACCGCTGGAAGACGGAGATCATTTCTCGGTGCCGTCGAAGCCCAGCACGGTGAACGTGGTGGGCGCGGTCTACGATCAGAATTCCTTCCTGTTCAATCAGCGTCAGCCCCTGAGCGGCTATGTACGCTCTGCGGGCGGGCCCACGCGAGATGCGGATGGCGACCATGCCTTCATTATTAGAGCCGACGGGTCAGTCATCAGTAGGCAGTCGCAGAGCGGTATTTTCGGCAACACCTTCAATGCGACACGGATGAACCCCGGCGATACGGTCGTCATCCCGGAAAAGGTGCCGAAGCCATCGGCATTACGTAACTTTGCCAACTACTCGCAAATATTTTCCCAATTAGCATTGGGCGCAGCGGCAATCGCTGTGGTGCGGTAAGGCTTGCTATGCAGACAGTGAACGAAGTTCACCAGCAACGACCGGAAGATAGCCTGGGGGCGGAATCGAGATCTGCGCCCAGGGAATTCGATATCCTGGACATATTCCTGATCCTGGCAGCGCGCAAACGCCTGATCCTCTTCAGTTCGCTGACAGGTTTGGTCCTGGCTCTCATTCTGGCGTACATCGTTCGCCCGTCCTACACGGCCAAGGCAACAATCATGCCGCCCCAGCCCGAGCAATCGAGTAGTTCCGCCCTGCTCGGGCAGTTCGGCGCGTTGGCTTCCATGTCGGGCATCGGCGGTTCGCTGGGCATCAAAAATCCCAGCGACCTCTACATCGGGATCCTGCAAAGCCAAAGTGTGACCGACGCGATGGTCAGCCGCTTCGACATGGTGCGGCGCTTACACCCAAAGCACTTGAGCGACGCCCGCCTTCCCTTTACCAAGGGAGCGAAGTTTGTGGCGGAAAAAGATGGAATGATCACTATCTCCTTCGTTGATACTGATCCTCGCCAGGCGGCTGCGGTTTGCAATGCTTACGTCGACGAACTCTACAAGGTCAATAATCGCCTTGCCTTCGGCGCTGCCTCGCAACGGCGACTCTTCTTCGAGCAGCAATTGGCTCAGGAAAAAGACCGTCTTGCCGAGGCAGAAGTGCAGCTAAAGAAAACTCAGGAAGCAACCGGCATCATTGCGCCGACGGGGCAGACCGAAAACATCATTCGTCAGGTGTCCCAGATCCAGGCTGAAATCACGGAACGCGAAGTCGAATTGGGAGCGTTGCGTACCTCGTCTACCGAGCAAAATCCTGAGGTCGTTCGTCTCACCACCGAACTCACCAGCCTGCGCCGGCAGCTTTCAGATCTGGAGCGAGGAGCCGGCATGAAGCATACGCCCGGCGACATTTCGATTGCCACCGCCAATGTCCCCGAGGCCGGCCTGGAATACATTCGCAAAGAGCGGGACATGAAATACCACCAGCTGTTATTCGATCTGCTTGCCCGGCAGTACGAAGCAGCACGCATGGATGAGTCGAAGGCGGCGCCAGTCATTCAAGTGGTTGACCCAGCCCTCGTGCCGGATAAAAAGTCGGCACCCTTTCGGGCGCTCTATCTCCTGGTGGGCCTGATGCTGGGTTTCTTCTTCAGCGCCGGGTACGCGCTGGCCACGTTTGTTTATCATCGCCTGGCCGCTGACCCGGAGCAGGGCCGCCGGTTGGCGCTGCTGCGCCACCAACTTAAGCTGCGCGGCTGAAACTGCCATGCCTCCACCACCCCCAGGCAAAGTAGAAGCAATGAAAATCGTGATCGTGGTAGTTCTTTATAAGCGATCCCCATCCCAAAGCCAGACGATCAGCGGTCTTGCGGAAGCGTTTGCGCAGCAGCCTGACCTGCTGGGCGCATGCCGGTTATTCGTCTGGGACAACAGCCCGAGCCCGCTCCAGGATCCCACCTTTCCGTTCCCATGTACCTACCGGCACGGCACTCGCAACCTGGGTACGGCCGGCGCTTACAACCACGCTATGGCATTTGCGGAAGCAGCCGGTATTCCCTGGTTGCTGCTGTTTGACCAGGACACGACCATCTCGCAGGAATTTCTGCCACGCATGCTGGCGTACAGCGAGGAATTTGCAAACACGCCGGAAATCGCTACCGTGGTCCCATTCATCCACTCTCACGGAACATTAGTCTCGCCGAGGCGCATCGGCAGTTTCAATCGCGTTAAACAAATTCCGCTCACCTTCCGCGGCGTCTGCAGGCAAATGGCGTACGCAGTCAACAGTGCGACCCTGATGCGGGTGGCCGCACTGCGCGAGATCGGCGGCTACAGTGAAGAGTTCTGGCTGGATCTTTCAGACGTTTACGCGTTCCAGGAAATGTTTCGCAAAGGGCGTTTTATGTACATCGCCAGCGACCTGCAGTTGCAGCATTCGATTGCAGCCATGGATTTCGATAAGGAGATGACGCCGGAGCGCTATCGCAATTTTCTGGCAGCCGAAAGCGCCTACGTCGATCTGTATACCTCGCATTTAGAACAGGCCGTTCACCTGCTCCGGCTGCTGGTGCGCACGGTGCGCCAATATGCCCGCTATCAAAATAAAGTGTTTGCCAGTATCTGCTGGGAGTATTTCAATCGGCGATTGTTTCACTCTCGCGCCAAACGGCTGCTTGGGTGGAGAAAGCAACTGGCGCTGCGCGATATACCCATCATCGAAGACGGACGGGTCATCGGTTGAGCGTCAACGCCGCCATTCCTTTGCTGAGCGTTCTCGTGCTGGGGAACTACTGGATCAGTCGCTCAGTGCTGTATCCGCCACTCTGGTTCAGTGGGGTCTGGCTCCTCGACCTCGGGCTCTACCGCCTTGACCTGACCCCTGTCGATACGCTGCACGCCCAGACGATTGCCATCATCGCAGTGGGTGCTCTCTTGTTCTCGATGGGCGGTTTGTTGGCCCTTTTTTTCCCAAAGAGCCTGATAGAGGCGCGCCTGATCATCACGCGGTTCCCGCCGCGCAATCGAATCGCAAAGCCCGCAGTCACTTTTTTTCTTTTCTGCGGGCTCCCTGTGCTGCTGATGAACCTGATTGCCATGGCAGCGAGTGGAACCGGCAACACCATTTTTCAGCGAGCACGCACCCATGAAGACGCGACCGGTGCGAGTTTTCTCGGAACTTACCTGGTCTTATGGGCGCTGTACGCCGCCCCTTTGTTCCTGATCGAAAAGCGCGATCGCTTCTTCTGGATGATGGCAGGCATTGCGTTCATGGCCAGCATTCTAAGCACAGGCCGCCTTCCTATCCTGATGCTCCTGTCATCCCTCACGTGCGTCCACCTTATGCAGACGAATCGCTACCGCTTTTGGGAGGCTCTCAAATTCGCGCGTATCCCTATCGTGCTGTTTCTGTGCCTGTACATCGGTCTGATCTTCGTAACAAAAGATGTAAGCGTATTTTCAGACACAAGCGTGGGCGGCATCATCCTGATGTTCCTTGTGGGGTACATCGTGGGCCCTACGGCCGCACTGGACTATTTCCTGATTCATCCCAGCGAATATCCCTCGGGATCTAACCAGACGTTCAAGTTCTTTCTGGCAGTTGCTGCCAAATTCCACATCATTGCCTACGAACCGCTCCCGCCCAGCGACTTCCTTTACGTGCCTTTCCCGACCAATGTTTTTACCGCATACCGGGTCTACGTCGGCGATTTCGGCGTCTACGGTGCAGTGGTCGCGATGGCGGTCATTGGCCTGGTGCAGACCCTGCTTTATCGCAAAGCCCGCACTGGGAGCAAGCTAGGCATGTATCTCTTTGCCATCACCTTCTACGAAACTTTTGTGGCCATTTTCAGCGACGAATACGCAGCCTTCGGCGCGTATATTGATGCTCTCCTGTTCGCAATCATTTACCTTTTGTTTCGCTCTCTCCCGCTGCGCATGCTGCCCAGGGTCGAGTCCGGCTACGGCGTCCGCGAGCTACTATAACCATCACGGGAGAACGTATCTCAGCAGAGCGAATGCGCATTTTTTATGACCATCAGGTGTTCTCGCTGCAGAATGCCGGCGGTGTCTCGCGCTATCAGTACGAATTGATTCTCAACCTCCAGCGCCTGATGGCGGCTGACATGCAGATCTACTTGCTCATGGGCGTAAATGCTGCGGTCCTGCCCTTCTCTGGGCTGCGCAATCAATCTACAAAGATCCTCGGATGGCCAACGAATATTCGGCCAGGTTACGTTCGCTACGGCATCAACGAAGCCCTATCGACTTCGCTCGTGCAGCCCTGGGGGCGCTTTGATATCTACCACACCATGCTTTACCGGGCCATGCCGTTCGTTCGACGTCGCCGGCTGGTGGTGACTCACCATGACTGCACGCATGAGCGCTTTCCCCACATGTTCCACAACGCAGCTTTCATCATGCGGCAGAAGCGCAAGTTGTTTTCTGCTGCAAGCGCCATCGTCTGTGTTTCAGAATCCAGCCGGCTCGATCTGCTGCACTTCTATGATGTGCCACCAAAGAAGACCTTTGTGATTCACCACGGCTTTTCTCCGCTACAGGGCACGGCGACACCCCTGGAGCCCAGCATAGAACCTGCCGAACCTTATCTTCTTTATGTCGGTTCGCGTGCGGAGTATAAGAACTTTCCGCTTTTGCTGGATGCCTTCGCCCGCAGCGGGCTTTCGGCCGGATACCGGCTGATGGTAGTGGGCGGGGGGCCGTTCTCCGCCGCCGAACAAGCTAAGCTGGACGCGCTCGGAATAACTGCTCGCGTAACGTTGACCTCAAGGGCAGACGAACGCGCACTCACAAACGCTTACCAGCATGCTGCCTTGTTCGTTTACCCAAGCCTGTATGAAGGCTTTGGTTTTCCCCCACTGGAGGCGATGAGCCTCGGATGTCCTGTCCTGGTGCTTCGCAGTTCCTCGCTCCCCGAGGTTTGCGGAGACGCTGCCTTCTACTTCGATCACTCGGACGTTGACGAGCTTGCACGCGCGCTGGTGAGTTCGCTCCAAGACTTGCCGGGCCGCCAGATGAAACGGCACCTGGGAGACGAACAGGTAAAGCGCTACGACTGGCGATCGACGGCAGAAAAAACCCTCGAGGTTTACCGCCGGCAGGCGTGATGAGCATTGGCGCCATCGCTCCTGGGCGGCATTGCGATCAAACAGGTTAAGATCGTGAAGATGGCCGATACGGTCTTGATTACAGGCGGGCTCGGATTTATCGGGCAGGCGCTGGCAGAAAAACTGGTGCAGCGCGGCAGGACGGTACGCCTGCTGGACAATTTGAGCCCCCAGATTCATGGCACGGCTACGCCACAATTGGGTCCTCTGGTCAAGCAAGGCCGGGTAGAAGTAATGCTGGGCGATGTCTGCCAGCGAGCTGACTGGACCTCCGCCTTGCGCGACGTGACCGCAGTCGTTCATCTTGCGGCCGAGACTGGCACCGGCCAGTCCATGTATCGCATCGGCCACTACACCCAAACCAACGTGCTGGGTACGGCCTTATTGCTCGATGTGTTGGCCAACGATTCCCACGGCGTGTCCAAACTCGTACTTGCCTCTTCCCGCTCAGTCTACGGAGAGGGCGCCTATCTCTGCGCTCATTGCGGCGAGGTGTATCCCCCAGCCCGCAGTGCTGCCAGCCTGGCCGCGAATGATTGGGAGCCATCTTGCCCGACGTGTGCAGGCCCGGCCAGCGCCACAGCCACGCCCGAAACTGCGAGAACCAGCCCCGCCTCGGTCTACGCCGCAACAAAACTCGCCCAGGAAGATCTGGTACGTATCGCCTGTGGCGCACTCGCCATTCCTTACCAGGTCTTTCGTTTCCAAAACGTCTATGGCGAGGGGCAGTCGCTTAACAATCCATATACCGGGATCCTCTCCATCTTCTCCAATCGCATTCGGCAAGGCAAAGAAATCGTCTTGTTTGAGGATGGGGAGGAAAGCCGGGACTTTGTTCACGTTTCGGACGTGACCGAGGCCATATCCCTGGGACTGGCGGCTTCCGGTGGAGACAACCTCACCATGAATGTCGGATCGGGTGTACAGGTCAGCGTAGCCGCGATCGCGCAAACCCTCAAAAAACAGTTTGCTGACAGGAGCCCGGCCGTTGTTTCCAGGCAATACCGGCTGGGCGATATTCGCCATAACTTTGCCGATATCTCTTTGATTCGAAAGGCAATCGGCTTTGCTCCCCGGATGGCTCTCGACGAGGGGATTGCCCGGTTTGTGCGCTGGGTGCGCACCCAGCCCATTGTCGAAGACGGCGTGGAAGGTGGACTGGATCGGGCCAATCGAGAATTGATCGAACGGGGCCTCATGAAGGCATGAGCGCCGGACTCAAGTGGCTCCCCTGAATGCGTTTCCATCCAGGATATTGCCCTGCCGAGTGTTTAGTGTTTAGCTAACCTGTCCCCGCCCGGAAATCTTCCAAAAAAAATTGATACGGAACGATATATTCTATCCCAATACTTTGATACGCCAAATGACGCATCCAACCCCACGAGGTGATCGGCCTCCTCAGCAGGGAACGCCCGCCAGTTCAAGAAAATGAGGGCGCGCCGAGGTTGGGCAAATAGAGGCAACTTTAGCAATTTGCTAGTGTTAGAGAAGTTAATGGTTCTCTCAACAGGTTTCAATCAGCGATAATCTCAAGATAGGCACAGCTGATTTCGGCCCCGGACGGGAGCCCTGATCGGGCTTGAAAAGCCGCAAGACGGCTCTTTACACGGGAGTCCCTAAGGCCTGAAAGGATTGATGAACTTCTTGCTCGACCTGACTGTCATCATTCCCAACTACAACACCAAGGCATTGCTGGAGCAGTGCTTAGGTGCGATTTACCGAAACACCCACGGCATCACCTTCGAGGTGATCTGTGTGGATGATGGATCCAGCGACGGCAGCCCGGAAATGGTCGCCTCCGCCTTTCCTGAGGTCATCCTCGTCCGCAACCCTGCACCGCTGCTTTATTCGAAAAATAATAACCTTGGCATGCGCATGTCGCGGGCCCGGTACGCCTGCCTGCTCAACAGCGATACCAAGCTCATCGGCAACGTGTTCAGCACGCTGGTAGCCTTTATGGATGCTCATCCGGAGGCAGCGGCCTGCGGTCCACGGCTGCTCAACCCCGATGGCACAACGCAATCGTGTGTCCGCAGCTTTGCTGGCCTGGGCACTATGATTCTGCAGGGGTTTAACTGGCACAAGCTTTTCCCCCGCGGCCAGGTGTCGCGCGCATATTACGCCTGTGCCTTCGATTACAACCGCGAACAGCAGGTGCAGAGCCTGGGAACCACAGCCTATGTGCTGCGCCGTGAAACGTGGGAAACATACGGCATGCTGGACGAGCGGCTGCCTCATTTTCAAGTGGATCTTGCTTATAACCTGATGCTGATGCGGAATGGGTGCAAGATCTACTACACGCCCGACGCCGAAGTGATTCATTACGGAAGTCAGAGCATCAACCAGATGCCCAAGAAAAAGATCATTGAGCAGCACCGGGCAATGATCGATTTCAATGAGCACTATGACTACTTCGGCAAAAGCCGTCTTCTCAAGCTGCTCATCCGCGCCGCCGTGGGCGCTCGTTGCTTACTCAAGATCACCGAACATTACCTGAGTCCTGATAAGCGGGTCATCAAAGGACCGGGCGCGCCAAGATTAAACGCGATCGACAGAACGGTGATGAAGCAGGAGGATTTGCGCACGGGCGCTGATTAGGGGGTGCCCTTCTCTGGTGGGCTTTCGCTGCGCGGAATCTGGACCGGCAATCCCACCCTGGTTCCTTACGGAGGCAAATACTGTTAACTTAATTCAATACTGATATTGCTTCAACGGGTTACTTCGGGATGCTTGCGCGCTTTCCCGAGCCAACATACGGCCGTCCATGGGGTGTCCCGTGTGCCAGACGGACTAAATGCAGACCAACCGTATCTACTGACTCCGTAGTGGTAAAGGTAAGAGCCACCTCGGCCGATCAATTGAATGTCTAGCTAAAACATAGTAAGCACGAGCGGTTAAGTGCCACGCAGTAAGACAGATTGATTGATGAGACCCTGAACGAGAATTCAGCAAGCGCTCTAAAATTTTAGGACAGGTCTTCAAAACGCATGGACACAAGCTTTGCTCCCCCGCGTACCAGTGCGGCTTTGCTTTGGAACGACGTCGCTTCAGAAGTAAGCAATGCGCAGGCGACGAACGAGTTTCCTCCTTTTTGTGCGATCCCCCAGGATCCGACGGCCTACTATGCCGAGCCCAGCGCGTGGAGCGTATCGGGTATCAAGCGCTGCCTGGATGTCGTGTTCGCCGTAGTGGCTCTGCTGCTGTTCTGGCCGCTGCTGCTGCTGGCTGCCTTCCTGGTGCGCCACAAATCGCCGGGACCCGTGATCTTCCGCCAGAAGCGCGTCGGCAGGAATGGTGTTTTGTTTACCGTCTTCAAGTTCAGAACGATGGCTATCGATGCCCAACAGGAGGGTCCTTCCCTCACCAAACGCGGCGATCCGCGGGTCACCCGGTTTGGCGGTTTTCTCCGCCGGTACAAGCTGGATGAACTGCCTCAATTGTTTAACATCCTGCGCGGTGAAATGAGCCTGGTAGGCCCTCGCCCCAAGCTGCCTCACCTGGAAGTCATGCACATGCCGTTCCGTCCCGGCCTTACCGGGGCCGCCACGCTGGCCTTCCGCTGCGAGGAAGAAATGCTGCAGGATATTCCAGACGATGAACTCGAAGCCTATTATTGCCGGACAATCAAGCCGCTCAAAGCCAAGATCGACTGGGACTATATGCGTGAGGCAACGCTGGCCAGCGATTTCTCCCTGCTCTACGAAACGGCTTATTGCTGCCTTTCGAGTCGCACCAATTCCTGGGCAATTGACTTCTCCAAGCCGGCATAAGCGATGACTGTTTCCCTACAGGATGTAGAGCGCGTTGCGGAACTCGCAAATCTGGAACTGACCAGTGGCGAAAAGACCGAGATGCTGCGCAACCTAAACTCCGTCCTTGACCACTTCAGTGAGCTTGCTCAACTGGACACATCCTCCGTTCCGCCAATGTCACAGATTGCCGATCAGGTGATGGAGGAAGGTCTGGTGCAAGACCCGGCACTCACCTTGCGCGCCGACGAAATCGCTCCGTCCCTCAAACGTGAACGAGTGCTCGAGGCCGCTCCCGACACGGATGGCGCTTTCTTCAAGGTGCCCAAGGTCATCGAGCGCTAGCAGCCCTGCCCCGCATTTCTCATCCCCTCTTGCTAACGAATGACGGGTGCCCCACATCTCGCTCGTATTTCGCGAGATGTGGGATTCCAGGGCTCTCCAACGGTCACTCTTTACGGGCGCCCGAGTTTGTTGCGGAACAGGCCGCGAGAAAATGCAGGCGAGTCCCGCAGATATAATCAGCCATGTTTTCCAAGCTCCGGACAGAAGACACAACCGTGCCTGCGCGCGCCGGCATGGTCTGGCTGCTTCTGCTTTGCGCCCTGTTTCCAGCGGCTGTTGCCTCAGTCATCCTGTACCGTCAGGCGCTGCCCCATCCTTACCAGGACGATTATCACGCCATCGTTGCATTTGCCACTGGATATCAGCAGTTACCCGCCCTCCAGCCCAGACTGCTCGACATAGTCAAGGAACAGCACAATGAGTACAAGCTCGCGTTTGAGCATGCGGTGGTGGCTGCCGAACTCGAAACGACGCACCAGTTGAACTTTGCCTTCCTGACGGCGCTGGGTGATTTGTTCTTGCTGCCGCTGGGTTACCTTCTCTGGCGTACCTACGCCCAGGGCAGAGCTGATCTATCCCGGCGTCTGCTTGCTTTCCTGCCGATCAGCTTCCTCTTCTTCGCTCTCACCTACTGGGAGAATTTGAATTGGGCAACTACCGGCCTGCAAAACACGCCTGTTGTCTTGTTCAGCTTGCTTGCGATTTTCCTGATAGCGCCGGCCGAGCAAGCACCCGCAAACTTTGCAAGAGCGCTCCTGGGATGTTTGGCAGCTTCGCTGGCAGCGTTCACTTCGGCGAATGGCTTCCTGCTGGGACCGATCGGCTTGTTGATCTTTCTCATGCGACGCCAGTATGCCCGGGCAGCGCTTTGGTGTGCCAGCTTTGTGCTGCCATTAGCGGCCTATCTCTACCGCTACGTCCCAGTCCCGCATGCCATGGATCCGCATTATTACCTGACCAGACCACTGTTCTTTCTTGCCTTCCTGGGGAGCGTCGCCGGCTCTCGCTGGCCGGCCGCCTGCCTTGGCTTGCTGATCCTGCTGCTTGCAGCAATTGCGGTGCGCAGCCGTTTCGATCGCGTCAATCCGGTCGCGTTCTACTTCACCTTGTGGATCTTGGCTACCGCTGGCCTGGTTTCCTGGGTACGCGGCGCGGCCGGTTTTATCATCGGATCGCGCTACAGTATGTACTCGATCCTGCTGGTGATTTTCTGTTACTCGTTCCTAACGCATTCCCTGTCTGCCCGCTGGCCCCGTTTCCGCTCAACCTACTACTACGCAACCGCAATCTTTCTGGCAGTCTGCTATTGTGCGGCGGCCGACGTGCACGCCTGGAAAAAACTTGGCCAACGGCGTCAAATGGTCCTGGCTGGCCTGGCTTCCTATCGACGGCAGCCTGCGGTCAACTCGCCGATGATTGACGCGAACATCGATATCGCCGCACCGGGCGAGCGGGCATACGAGCGTGAAATCCTGACCACAGCCATTGCCAAAGGACTTTATAGGCTGCCTCCCCAGCCCTGAAGCAGCGCGGCAGCACGGTGCAGCCGTCCCCGCCCTCTGAAATAATGAGCGAGCATGGATTTTAAGCAGACTAGTATCTCCCAGGTACGAGCCGCGGTGCGCGATGCAAAACCCACCGCCACCCAAATCGCGGAATTGTGTTTCCGGGCGATCAAGGCCCAGAACCCCACGTTGAACGCCTACCTTGCCGTAAGCCAGGAGCGCGCCTTGCATGCTGCCGCGGCCATCGATGAGGTGGCGGCCCAGGGAGCGGAGTTGCCGCCGCTCGCCGGCGTTCCGGTTGGCATAAAAGACGTGCTCGTGATGAAGGGCTCCCCGGCCACTGCAGGTTCCCGCGTGCTTGAGGGTTATCGGCCGCCTTACGACGCAACCGTTGTACGCCGCCTGGAGAATGCGGGCGCCGTTCTGGTGGGAAAGTTAAATTGCGATGAGTTCGCCATGGGCTCTTCTAATGAGAACTCCGGCTACGGGCCAGTGCGCAATCCGGTCGCTCTGGACCGTGTTCCGGGTGGTTCCAGCGGGGGGTCTGCCGCCGCGGTCGCCGCTGGCATGGCAGTGGCCACCCTGGGCACGGATACAGGCGGCTCCGTGCGTCAGCCAGCCTCATTCTGCGGCGTCGTGGGCGTGTTGCCCACCTACGGACGTGTATCTCGCTACGGTCTGATTGCCTTTGCTTCGTCTCTGGACCGGGTGGGCCCAGTCACCCGCACAGTGCGGGACGCAGCCACCATGTTGAGCGTGATTGCCGGGCACGACCCCCTCGACGCCACCTCATCCAGGGTGCCCGTTCCCGACTACACCGGTGCGCTGGAGCACCCGGTAAATGGGCTGCGCGTCGGTGTGCCCGCTGAGTACTTCGGCGACGGCCTCGACGCGGAAGTACGTGCCGCCGTGGACGCCACCATCGAGCGACTGCGAGCCGCCGGGTGTTCCATTCATCCTGTCTCGTTGCCCCACACCCGCTATGCCGTACCCACCTATTACCTCATCGCCACGGCCGAAGCCAGCGCCAACCTGGCTCGGTTTGATGGAGTTCGCTACGGCTTCCGCGCTAAAAATGCAAATACGCTCAATGCCATGTATCGGCAGTCTCGCGAGCAGGGCTTCGGGGCTGAAGTGAAGCGCCGAATCCTGCTTGGCACCTACGCACTCAGCGCCGGCTACTATGACGCGTATTACAAGAAAGCCCAGCAGGTGCGCACCCTGCTTACCCGCGACTTTCTCGCTGCGTTTGCCCAGGTCGACGTTCTGGTGACCCCGACGGCGCCCACCCCTGCCTTCAAACTGGGCGAGAAAACCGACGATCCACTTTCCATGTACCTGGCCGACATCTATACGGTCACCGCCAGCCTGGCCGGGATCTGCGGCATCTCTGTTCCCTGCGGAAGCACGCGCGAGGGCCTGCCTATCGGGGCGCAGATCCTCGCCAAGCACTTCGACGAATCCACGATGTTCCGCGTCGCCCAGGCAGTCGAAACGGCCCAGCTTTAACTAGCCTGGATTTCTCACCACGACTGTCTGGAGACAACCACAATGCCCCCACCC
>CAZZVD010000014.1:0-14639 GCA_964657465.1 uncultured Acetobacteraceae bacterium
CGGAGCTCGCCGAAATCTTCGATAAAGCAGGGCCTCAGCGGGCACATGTGCTCCTCGCTGAGTATCTTAAGTTGCAGATGCGTAAGGGCCACATGCTCAGTGTCGATCCTCTCACAGCCGCAGATCAACTCATTCACATGTCACTCGGTGAAGCTTTCCGCCGTGTTCTTTTAGGATTGGCTTCGGCTCCTTCACCGAAGGATGTCGACCGCAGGATCAATGCAGCTCTCAAGGTCTTCATGAAGGCTTTTGCGGCTTGAAAGTTTTGCTACTGTTGTTGTTTCCGGTCTGGAATAAAGTGAACCGGAAGCCTGTAATGTTCGAGATAAAGCGCAGCGGATGGCCAGTGTTAGCGCTGTTGGGAGCAGGAAGGAGCAGTTATCTCTTGTCATTGTTAGGCTACTTCCCGTCTGTTCGTCCTCGTTCACATGGGAGTGTTCTGGACGGTTGAGGGGCTACTTCTTTCCGCGGCGGCGGCAGGCTTCAGGGCGGGGCGAGCGCGAGACCGAAGGTGACGGGTGACGTGACAAGTG
Organism: uncultured Acetobacteraceae bacterium; assembly: GCA_964657465.1. Taxonomy (GTDB): domain Bacteria; phylum Acidobacteriota; class Terriglobia; order Terriglobales; family Acidobacteriaceae; genus PALSA-350. Next base: position 534 of record CAZZVD010000014.1, read on the forward strand.
AAAGGCGGCCGTGACCCTTATTTGACATCGTTCGGCGTAGCGGCAGCCCTGGCTGATCGCATCTTGACGGGGTCAGGGCCGTCTGTCACCCGTCGTTTGTCCGTTCGCCGTCCAACTCAGCGAAGGCTTCATACCAGTCCACCTGCGCTTCCACGCCCCACTCGTAACTCTGCGGCACAAACGTATCCTTGCCGCCATAGCCCAGTTCCTGCTTGCGCCGCTCCACATAATGCCGCACCGTCCGCTCCGCGACCGTCGATCCAGCTACTTCCTCCCGCGTTCGCTCCCAGATCCGCTTCGCCGTATGACGCTGCTTCCGTGGCGCCTTCCGGTCGGCTTCCAGAATCCCATCGATGAACTCAGAGACTGCGGCTATCTTCACCCGAGGTCGTTCTGTCTTCTTCCTACGCGTTGGCGTTGCGCTCCGTACCGCTTCGCGCACCATCCGCCGGTGCACCCCCAGCCTCCGCGCTATCCCAATGATCGCCCCTGCGCCAAACTCATACTCACGCCGGATCTGCTCGTATAACTCCACCTTGGCTCTCCAGTCCAACTCCAGACTCCAGATCCGAGCTCATCGCTCAAATCCAGACTAGAAGTCCGCTCAGCCCAGGGTGGGCCAAAACAAACTGCCGAAGTGGGCCACTTTAGAATGCCAAAGCCACCTCTGCATTTACAATCCGTGTTGCCACTATACCGCTTGCAAGCAGCCTCGAAGAGACAATGCTTCGCAGCCCACGCACTTCCCGGACCCCGCACTGAACGGGGGATGGTTATTCCGCTGGCATTTGGCCCTATCGGCTACACGGAACAAGTGGATCCCCGCCATTCGAAACGACGCTCCCGGTATTTTCGGTAGGTTCCCAGGATCGTGCATGGTCTCTTTCCCTTGGGTGCTGAGGACTGGTCGCGGCGCCCACTCAGAGATTCCACTACGGTCGCTTGTGAAGTAGCACATTTCCGGGGTTCACCGAAAGGATTCTTCCGCCGCCACAAATGTGAAGCCCTTCAGGAGAAGAGTATTCGCTCACCGTGGCGGAAATACACGACCCAGCAAGCCTGCCACGATGTTCCAAACGAGGGCAGGAGTACACTGCTGTGATCGAACGGCTTCGGAGAAGATAGAGAAATGCCGACTTCAGAAAAGGACCTATTGGCTGCTGAGGCGATGGATCGATGGGCGGATTTCCAGGAAGGCCTTTCTTCAGAAAAGCGCAAGCACCCCATCCAGCAGTTTCGAGCCTTTTGGTCGGCAGCAACACGCTACGCCGAACTGACGAAGTCTGATTCTATGATCCACAAGGGTCTTGCGGCCGCAGTCAATGGACTCGTCGAATTCCTTGGCGCCGAACGTAAGCGGGTTCCGGACGAAGTTCTTCGGGATGCTGAGCGCTTGGAGACCCTCATTTTTAGACGATATGACCCTTCCTTCGCAGGCGACGAACCTCCAGGGTTGTGACGCGAGGCAAATTCTGGCCGGGTGGTAAGGCGTTGTGCAACACGCGAGAATGTGCCGCAGCTTTCCATGGCAAGTGTCCGAAAGGCCGGTTTCTCGGACACTTACCGAAGTTGTAACTGGTCTTCAGCGGCTCGAAGCAAGAATCTGCTTGTCACGCCGCTCGAGTTTTCAATCTATTGACGCAGCGATCTCAAAGCAAGGTTGGGAGATTATTTCGTCCGCTTCGAGGCGGGTGAGTTGGCGCGCGTATCTCCCTCTCATTGAAATGCACGTCCTTTGATTTGCGGATTGAACACTACGAAGCTTTCGCGATTATTGACATACAAGGCCCGGAATAACCCTGTCGGCAGCAGGCCGTCTGAGAGTTGCTCAGCAGATTGGGTCGAGAGTGCTGCCCTGATATCGTGAAACTGCACCGACCCAACAGTCAGATGTTGAATCGCACCGGCATGCACGAAGACCTGCCCGGCGGTAGTCAGTTCCGACCGGTTCTCTCGGATGGGCAACTTCAACCTCTCCGACGCGTCCCGCATGAGGACGATCGAACTCGTCCCGGAGTCAAGAATCAAGCGAAGCTTCTCGCTGCGAACCGATCGCGATTCCGCCTCTACAGTCATCTCGCCGTGCCTCAACTCCATCGGCACATGGTCTTCCCCTATGTCGCTCTGGATTTCGTCATGCTGTTCTACGCGAATGAAGTGTCCGCGGTAGTCCAGCAGATAGTTGAAGTGAGAAAGGAAATCCTGGCCGACTATACCCTGAATGCGCCCGTCGAGCTTGCGCAGGCCAGAGAGGTCTTCAACGAGCACCGGTTGACTCCCAACTTGTGCAGACCCGAGAGCCAGCCGGCCGATTGAGCTCTTGGCCACTGCTTGGCTTCCTCCGACCGCGACCAATAAGGCGTGACCTTGCGGGACCAGAGACAGCTTGCGCGCCAACGAGGAATCGACGGTGGTGGTGGCCATTCCGGTGTCGACGATAAAGTCGAAGGGGCCCTGCTGATTGACCTCAAAGGACACAACGATCAAAGTGTCATGGACTAGCCGGAAGGGTATCTCCGACCGCATTTGAGGGCTTTGGCAGACTCCAGCGACGGTGCACATGCAATAGAATAAGGCGACTCTGAACGCAAGCCTCGGACATGCGAGTTCTCGGAACGACCTTCGTCTCATGCGGTCCTCCCTGTTTCAAGGAAGACCGTAGGTGCCTGGGCCTAACCGAGTACTCACGGCTTTCAGAGGTTTCCGGAACGATTCCCTGATAGAACCCTGAGGTTTTTCGATGTCCCGCCGCTACCGCTTTGACGATATCGAGGTTGACGTCCAGAACTTCCGCCTTCTAAAAGCCGGGAGGCCCATCGCAATTGAGCCTAAGGCCTTGAATCTACTGATTTTTCTGGTGGAGAACCCGGATCGACTGGTAAGCAGGCGGGAGCTAATTGACGTTGTCTGGGACGGCGCATTCGTTACCGACCATGTGTTGAACCGCGCAATCGGCCAGTTGCGACGACAACTGGCGGACGACCCCAAGGAGCCCCGCTACGTTGAAACAGTTCCGACCCTCGGTTACCGGTTCATCGCCACAATCGAGGCGGAGGTAACCGAAGCCGAGCCGTCCCTTTCAGACGTCAACGGTAATTCCAGGCCGCCGCACTCGGAGAATTCCGCGGTGCAGTCAGCCACGCTCGCCCCTCAAACGCCCCCAGTGCAAACGCCCGCAGTAACCCGCAGCAGGGCCTGGATTGTCATTGCAGCAGGAATCGCTGTGGCCTTAGGCATCCTCACTTTTTGGACCGTGCGACGACACGCTATCTCAGCCGGTGCCCGGCCGATTCAATCTCTGGCGGTCCTGCCATTGCAAAACCTGTCAGGCGACCCCGGACAGGAGTATTTCGCAGACAGCGTGACCGATGAGTTGACCGCAATGCTGGCGAAAGGTTCGACATTGCGCGTCATTTCTCATACTTCCGCCATGCAATTCAAAGAGATACATCGCCAGTTGCCGGAGGTCGCAAGGGAGCTTGGAGTTGATGGAATTCTCGAAGGCTCGATCGCCCGAAGCGGCGACACCGTGCATCTGACCATCCAGCTTATTCAGGCTCCGACCGACACTCATCTCTGGGCGGAGAGCTATGACCGGCGGATGAACGACATAGCGACCTTGCCAAGTGAGATTGCGCGGTCGATCGCGAAGAGGTTGAATAGCAGTGTCCCTCCATTGCCGTCAGCGCGCTATGTGAGTCCTGAAGCTCACGATGCCTATGTGCATGGGCGATATCTGTGGACGTGCGGCGATCTCGAAAAGGCCTTTGGATACTTCAAGAAGGCAACAGAGTTGCAGCCCGATTACGCGCTGGCTTGGACCGGCCTGGCGGACTATTATGGGGCCGGAGTCGCAAGCGGCCAACTCGACCCAAGACAAGCGCTTTCGCAGCAGGAGGCCGCAGCCACCAAAGCGCTTCAGCTGGATGACTCGCTCGCCCAGGCCCATCTCTCCATGGCGGCAGCGTACTTGATCAGCCGCTGGGATTGGGCGGGCGCCGATCGGGAAGTTCTACGGGCAATCGAGCTCGACCCCAAGCTGGCCGACGCTTACTATGTTCGCGCCGATCTCCTGAGCGCTCTCAATCGCTACCCGGAAGCTATCGAGTTAGAAAAGAAAGCCCTGGAGATTGATCCTTTTTCGCGCCCTTATGCACTGGCCGACCTCTATATTGGGGAGCGCGACTATGACGCGGCCCTCAAGGACGCGTTTCAGCGGCTTGAATCCACGAACAATATCGGTTTGCACTTCAGCGTTGCTACGGCTTACTGGAACAAAGGCATGTATAAGGAGGCTGTGCAGTATGAGGAGAAAGCTTACGTTCTGGACGATGACAAAGAATCTGCCGCGGGCATCCGGCGGGCCTTCCAGGAGGGAGGTCCCAAGGGGGTAACCCTGTGGCGGCTCAGCACTCTTACCAAGTCGTCGGCCAAGCATTATGTGTCGCCAGTCGCTCTGGCCCGCGTCTACGCTGAACTCGGCGAACGCGATAAAACCCTGTCCCTTCTGGAGGAAGGCTATCGGCGACGTGATACGAACCTTCTCGGCATCCAATCCGACCCGCCCTATGACTTTCTTCACACCGACGAGCGCTACCGCTCGATCATCCGAAATGTGGGCCTGCCGCCGACCTGTTATGCAACACGCTGACGCCCGAGAGGTTTGTTACGACAAATGCCTCTTTATGCTTTTTGATGCTTCGCCCGATCAGCCTTGAGGCCTAGAGTTGCCGTTAAACAGCCACTCATTGATGATTGATCGCATTCCACATGGACGTATAGTCGGCTTGTCGGACAATGACACTTCCGAAGGAATCTGGATCGCACAAACATTGCAAGTAGCAGCAAGGATGACCTGACGGAAACGTGGACTTTCTGATTGGGTGTTGTTCGCTAGCTCGGCATAAATCCACGCCGAGCCCGAATCTCCAGCCGCAGCTCCTCCCTAAGAGCTTTGCTCTTCTTCAAACGCTTGAAGAACTCCTCTAGAACGCTTACCACGATGGCGTTGACGCTCACACCCTCTTCTTCGGCCCACGCCTTCAGCGCCAGGCGCGCCTCGGAACCAACATGGAGGAGTTGAGGACTGGTGAGGGGAAGGCCGACGGTCGGTGACAGACGGACATGCCCCTTCAACGTGACGACGGTTTTTCCAAGTGCAGCTGAACGCGGTCCTTCGTCCAGGGCGCCTTTTGCGTCGCCAGCCGCGTCTTCAAATCACTGTTCGCGGGGGCCGAATGCGATGCGTCGTGTCCGTCTGTCACGGACCGTTGGATGTATGCCTTCGCAATCACCAAGGCATGGATCTGCGATTCCTTCCCGGCCGCTTACGACTACACACCGCGAGCCTATCGAGCGCTGGGCAAGCCAGCAAACTTTGGCGGCTTTGTTCAGCTCGAGGTTGATGAGGTCCGGGCTATCCAAGCGCTTGAGTTGACCGATGTACCGCTCAAGAAGCAAGCGCCTGCTCTGAAGGTCGAGGCAAGAGCGCGCTTACTGGACGCCCCCGACGGGTTATATCTGCGGGACGGGTCCCCAAAAACCCGTCAGCGAAAGGGTCATTTCCGTCTGGCGACGAATTTTTGCGGATGGGGCCGCTCTCGGGAGTACTACAGCATGGTGATCCAGCCGGCGACACATCCCAACCCGGCTGTGGCCAGTCCAAGGCGTAGTGCGGCTCCCCGGTTCAGCTGGCGCCCGAGTGCCGCCAGGGAATACGTGCTTACCGGTCCCAGGGTGCAGAGCAGCGTGGCCACATAGGGCAACGGAACACCGGAGCGGTACAACACATACGGCAGGGCCACATCGAAGGCCATGGGCACGGGCAGAAGGGTTCCGAAAATGGCGATTGCGGCTACGCCCAGGATTGAGACCTGCAAGTGGGAGCCGTAAACCGGAATGAGTTCCGCCATCGTGGCTCCGAGGACTGCTGCGAGCGCCATCCAGGGTAGCGTCAGCAAACAGAGACGAAGCAGATTGCGGCCGAAGGCTTTGAGAAATGCCGCGAGCTGCTGGGCATACGGCAAAGCTTCTTGAGGCAGGTCGATGGTGCGGAGTTTTGGCGCCTTCTCCGCAACCATGAAGGGGATCAGGATCATGAGGGTCGCCGGGACCACCACTCTTTCCCACGGCAGGGGCTGCGGAAACAGGACGAACGCCATGGTGAGCACGACGGGGTTGAAGCTGGGCGAGCTGATCATGGTGGCCACGGTCATGCGGGTGCTGGCGCCGGCAGCAAGCAGGCCTTGACCAATCGGAGTGGCGCAGTTGGTGCAAACGCCCAGGGGCATCCCCGCTACGGCTCCACAGAGAACATTTCCTGCTGGAGAGGCAAACCTGCGCGTGCCCAGCTTCGAGGACAGCAAGGTCATGATCACCGCTCCGAAAGGGAGGGCGAAGTACATGCCGAAGCGGTTGGTCCAGATCCAGTTCACGGAGGTGCGGCTGATTCGTTCGATCGCCGGCATCTGCGGTTTGACTGGTAGCAACGCATCGAAAGAGATCGCGCCTTTCACCTGGACCGCCTGGCCGGCGTGCAGCTTTTTTAGCAAGGCTGGGTAGCGCTGCTGAGTCCAGAAGATGAACGCGATGGCCACCAGGCCGAGGATCGCAAGAGCCGTTGCGAAGTTACGAGGGCGCACTAAGGGCGCTGCGGTGATGGCGTTGGAGGTGGCATTCATAGGTGACGCGATTCTACGCAGCGTTCCATGGTTCGGTATCCATCAATAGGTTGACTTTCTTAGATCCTTCCGTCTGCAGGCGGGACTATTTGCTATGGAGCGAGAAAGTGGTGGCTGGGTGGAGAGGGGTGAGTCGCAAGCTCGAGGAAGCGTTCGATCAGACCATCCGACGGTCGCAGGGCAGTTTGAAGTTTGGGTAGGGTTTATTTCCATTCGCGTCTATAGCGAGGATGTGACCGAATGGCGCAGTTCGAACGCCGGTCACTGCGGCCCAGTCGAAGTGTCAGGTCCGTCTGGTCACGAATTTGGGGTTGCTCCGGAGAGACAAGTTCTCATTGGGGCCATTTCCGTCTGGCGACGAATTCTCGGAAGCATGACGCTCAGCGAATTAGCTGCGCGCATGAACCTCGGAACAGCCACGGTGACCAAACGATTGACAGTCTGGAGGACAGAGGACTGCTGAGGAGGAGTCGAAGCTCCGAGGATCGTCGCGTCGTCCTGCTCTCGTTGACCGCAGAGGGACGATGGCTGCAGAACGCGGCCTCGGCGGAGTTCCACAGCCATATGACTGCGCTCTTCCGGCGGTTAAAGCCTGGTCGGCGAACCGGCCTTGTGCATGGCCTCGAGGACCTGCTTCGAGCCAACGCCGATCTTATGAGTGCTGGTGACGCTCCTGCGGTGAAGCGTAGTGCTCGGCAATCTCGGACGCGGTGATCCTGATGCTGGAGTTTGCTTCTATCAAGCGGGCAATCTCCTCATCTGATTTGCCACGCTGACGGAGCTGCTCCACCTCATCACTGATCATGCCGACAAAGGCCTGGATGGGAAACAGTTCCGGGCCAAGGCCTGCCGCTTCGCGAAGGGCCTTCTGCGCGCGGATCGCTTCTTCGACTGGGTACATTTGCATACAGTCTCCGTTATGTTTCGTACTACGCGACAATATACATCAGGAAACGCCACGGTTTGTCCAGACATGGTGGAGTCTAAGGATCCATGCGCTCGGCCTGTTGATCGTGTTGAAGAGCAGGAGTGCCCGATGGACATTGGACAGAAAGGAGCATTGGGGCCGTGCTGAACCTTCGTCAACTGGCGGCTGCCGACATGGTGCTGCACGGCCCCCGGTTGGTTGTGACCGAATTTGCCGCAGGCTTGCTTTTGCCGGCGGTGTTGGGCTTGCTCAGTCTGTTCTGGAGGCGAGGGGGCTTGCACACCGTGTTCGGCGTCTATCTGCTGCTTCTTGCGCTTAACTACCTGCCCCTGCTGGTGTTTTCGTTACGGATTGGCACACGAGAACGCGCGGTGCGCGAGGCTGCTGATTTGCTGCAGGATCGGCCAGCGTTGATCCGGCTCAGTCGGCAATCCCTGCTGCTCGTTATTCCCATTCTGCCTCTCGTGTTTCTTATGTTGGCGTTGTTGCAGAAGGATCCTGCTGCGCGAGAATGATGATTCTGACTGCCACTGGCAGAGGGTATCTCGAGTGCTACGTCAATCAGCCCAAAAGCAAACACCTGGCCCACCCTGTCCTCAATGCTGCACGGGCAGTCGTTCCGTGCAGGGCGCCTGGACGCCGCGCAAAGAAACTGGACTCTCATGCTGCCGGGACTGCACCATCAGTCTGCTGTCCGCCACGCAAGCAGTTGGCTATGAACGGCACTCGCGCTCATATTCTGCGTACCCAGCAGGACCTCGAAGTGGGGGATCGTTCCATCCGCGCGTCGTATACGCTCGAGGAACGGCAGCAGTTGCGAATCATCCATCACGAAATCCCGCGCCCCTTCTGTTCCCGACATCGATGTTCCCTCCAGGATCAGCGCGTTGCCGGCGCCGCCCAGGTTAGGCAGGTACGCGACCAGCCCGTAGACGCGGCGTTGCGGATCGTTCCAAAGCGAGTTCCATCGTGCCGGCTCCGTCGAACGTGGCGCCTTGTTGATCACGCTGAACACCCCGGTAGTGTAATCATCCGCAAACACGAAGTTCATGTTTCGCTCAAACAGTTCTACCCAGGGGTTCGATTCCGCTGCTCCGATAAGGATCACATCGCCCTTCTTCAAGTCATTCGGTCGCACATCACGCGCATAGCGAACCTCCATCCTGCTGCCGGCTCCCCGCGCTAGCTGCGATAAGCTCAGGATTGCGTCCAGATCCACCAGCGAGGTATAACGCCGGTTCGCCAGGTTCACTTGCCAGTCTTTGGGCGAAGCACTTGCGGAGCCGTACAAAGGCTTACCAGTCTGGTTGGTGCGGTACTCGCCCAGCAGGTATTCATCCAGACCGAAACTTCGCCGAGACAAATTGTGATACATCACCAGACCAGAATCGGCTGGGATAACAAGCGTGGGCCGATCGGCACGGAAGAATTGATTCCATAGGATATGCGTGCTCGCCTGCGGTGGAACGGCGTGGCCGCCGCCGCGCACAGCCAGGGTCACCACCGCTCCGGCCAGGAGCAGGCAAAGCAACCAGGGGAGTATTGCTGCCGCCCGCTCGATTCGTCGCGTTCCTGCCGCGGGTAACAGCAGAACCTCAGATCCGGTGTCGCGGCTTGAAGTGGCTGCGACTTGCGGCAGCGTAATGATGGGTCGTGGCTCAAACACGGGCACATAGCCCCCACGAGGAATGATGATGCGGATTGCTTCCTCTGCGCCTTCTTCGCGAAAGTACTGCTCCAGCCGCTGACGCAGGCGGCTTGCCTGGGTGCGCACAATGCCGTCGATCGTCGAATCATAATCCCGCGACCGCCCAAACACTGCCTGGCCGATGCGCTGCTCATTCAGCTCTGCCCCCCGGCCTTTCAGTTCCAGATCACACACGTAGGTCAGCAGGCTGCACAGCCGTTCACTGCGAACAAACGTGGGCGAGGAAACAACCCGCTGCAAAAGCTCGCGGTAGAGAATGTCCGCCTGTTGCTTGACGGACGGTTGCGGTTGCGAATGCAGCATCTCAAGCCGGTCGTGTTCCTGCAAGTTACTGATCATCTTGAATGTTTGTTGATTGAAACAGTGTCGTGTGAACAGGGTGTAAACAAAAGCTGCTTCAGGGCAGGACACAAAGGGGATACATGAACGTGCGGTAAATGCCTGCTTCCAGAACGTTTGCAAGCTTGTATCGGTGACGTATCAGTGAATAGTGTAGGCTCCGTGGCGGCTTCGCTGCTACTCCTGAGCATGCGGTTTGACAGCAAGGCTGGCCGCAAGGAGCAAGGCAATGAGAATCCAACTGCACAGGCCCACTGCAACCCGGCAGGCGAAACGTGGTCACCATCTTCTGGCGGCGATCGTAATCCTGATTTTTTCGTCGGCAAGCTGCCTGCGCGCTGGCGCGCAATTCGATGCAGGTGCAGCGCTCGGCACGATCAAAGATCCTTCCGGCGCCGGAGTTTCGGGCGCAACTGTCGCTCTTCTGAGTGTCGACAAGGGAGTCACCGTTACCAGAAAGACTGATGGTGGCGGCGACTACGAATTTGACAATCTGCAGGCGGGCAGCTACAGGATAAGCGTAACCGCGCCTGGATTCGAGACTTCCAGCACCGACCCATTTAAAGTCAACGTGGGCGCCCGCCAGCGCGTGGATCTTTCTCTCAAGCTGGGTTCAACCAACGACACCGTGGTCGTGAGCGGAGCGGCCACCCTGCTGGAAACCGATTCGAGTGGCCGTGGCGGCACGGTGGAGTCTGCCCAGGCGGTCGCACTGCCGCTCAACGGCCGATCCTATGCCGACCTCGCACAATTGGTGCCTGGGGTGCGCCGTTCGCTACTGGACACCGTCGCCTCCAACCCGCCCCGCGATGCTTCCTACAACGTCAACGGACTCACATCGCAATCCAACAACTTCACCCTCGATGGCATCGACAACAATGCTTACCAGGAAGCCAACCAGGGCTACTCCAACGAAGCCGTGATTCCCTCTCCGGATGCGATAGAGGAATTCAAGGTACAGACCAACAACTACTCCGCCGAATACGGGCGTGCCGGCGGCGCCATCATCAACGCCACCACCCGCAGCGGCGGCAACAGCTTTCATGGGGGCGCCTACGACTATTTGCGCAACACGGTGCTGAACGCCTTCGGTCCTTTTTACGGCACCGGGGTCAAGCCTACGCTGGTGCAAAATCAATTTGGTGGCACCTTCGGTGGCCCGGTCAGGAAAGACAAGCTCTTCTTTTTTATGGATTACGAGGGACTGCGCTCCGTTTCGCACCTGCTCACTACTGCTACGCTGCCGACGCCCTCCGAATTGAGTGGTCTCTTTACGTCAGACGGCACCGCGGGCGGTACACCGATCCCCATCAAAAACCCATACACCGGGGTGATCTACCAGAACGGGCAGGTACCGCTGAGCGACCCCAACATCGATCCGGTCGCGCTCAAAACTTTTGCTGCATTGCCCGCGCCTAACATTCCTGGCGCCAGCCTTACTGCAGCCAACTTTCAGTATCTGCCCGCCAGTACCACCACCGATGACAAGGGCGACGGCCGGGTCGATTACATTCTCAACCAGCAGCAGAACGGGTTCTTCCGTTACAGCCAGCGTGCCGTCATCTTCTTTCAGCCGCCTAGCTTTCCTGGCCCGGCGGGTGGCAATAACAATGGAACGCTCTATGCCCGCACACGGCAACTCGCTGCGGGCTGGAATTGGGTGATCAGCAACAACAGCATTCTCGAACTGCGCTACGGCCAAACCTGGACCGAAAGCGGCAAGCAGCCGGCCTACCTTGGCCAGCCTAACTTTCTCGCTGGTATTCCCAATGTGCCTCAGGATCCCGGTTACACCGGCGGATTGAACACACAAACCGTCTCCGGCTTTACTGCCTTCGGCGAGCAGGCCACCAATCCACAGTTCACCAACCCCACACAGGCCAACCCAAAAGTGAACTATACCTTTATCAAGGGCCATCATTCCCTTAAGGTCGGCTACGAGTACGGTTGGCTGGCGCAGGCAATCTCCGACTTCCATCCCAAATTTGGTTCCGACACCTATGCGGGTTCCTTTAGCTCCGCCGGCAGTTCGACCACGCCACAGGCCGCCAATCTCAGCGACTTCCTGTTCGGTGCACGCAACAACTACTCACTCAATGCGGTCAACGAGGTAAACTACCAGCGCTTCTGGCATGCCGGCTATATTCAAGACGATTGGAAGGCCTGGAAAAATCTCACCCTGAACCTCGGCCTTCGCTATGAATTTCTTTCTCCCAACACAGAACAAGACAACAAGCTGCTCAACTTCGATCCAGTGAATCAGCGTTTGTTGCATGCCGGCACGGGCACCGATGTCACCAGCACGCAACCCGGCCATGTTTACACACTGCATTACGTGGGCGGCAGCTCGCTGGCCGATCGTGGACTGGTGAACCCGGACTACAAGGACTTCGGCCCGCGTGCCGGATTCGCCTGGCAGCCTCAACCCGGAACCGTTCTCCGTGGCGGTTTCGGGATCAGCTACGCATTTCTGTTTCGCTTTGGCGGCGAAGGGCTGCTGGCCTACAACGGCCCCAACAACTACTCGGCAACCCTGCCCGTAAACCAGACGCCCGGGCAAGGTATTTGCAATTCGCTCACAGAAGACCCCACAACCTGTTTCCGCCGGACGCAGGATGGCTACCAGACCAATTTCGCCGGACCTTCCAACTTCTCCACCACCAAGGCGCAAACACGCTATGTGCCCAAAAACTTTAAGAACGGCTATGTTCAGGCCTACCACCTGTCGTTGCAGCAGCAACTGCCAAAGCAGGTAACTATGGAAATTTCCTATGTCGGCAATCACGCGGTACATATCGCAGCGCTGGAAGATTCAAACCAGGCCCGCCTCTGCGCGGCAAGCGAGATTCCAGCAGCTCATCCTGGCCAGTGCGCAACTTCACTGCTGAACCGCCGGCCAATCTCGGGCTTCACCGACATTCTCACCGAGAGCAACGCCGGCTTCCTCGACTACAACTCCTTGCAGGCCAAGCTGGAACACCGCTTCAACAATGGCTTCTACCTGATCCACTCCTTTACCTGGTCCCGCGCATTCAATAACTCTTCTGCCGATCTCGAAGCCCAAAACGGCGACGGTGCGGTGGTCAATATTGCCAACCCGGCGGCAGACCGTGGTCCGTCGGGATACGATCAGCCGCTGAACAACACCACTTCCGCCATCGTCGATCTGCCGTTTGGCACGGACAAGCATTTCGGCTCCAGCGCGCCCGGGTGGGAGAAACAGATCCTGGGTGGCTGGCAACTCACCGGCATCAGCGTCGTCACCAGTGGGGTGCCCATCGATCTCACGTACACTGCCAGCACCAACCAGGTGGTTTCCACCACCAGCTCGGTCTACTCACTGCGCCCCAACCTCGCGGGCCCAATCTCGAACGTGTATGGACAAACCCTGACTAAGACAGACAGCTCTCTCAAGGGCTTCTTCAATCCATCTGCAGTAGCTGCCCCTGCGGGCACGCAACTGTTCGGCGATGCCGGCCGCAACGTACTGCGCGGGCCAGGCTTTGGCCAATTCGACCTGGCAGCACACAAGCGCTTCACCCTTCCCCAGGAGCGCTACAGCATGGAATTCCGGCTGGAGGCCTTCAACGTTCTCAACGCAACCAACTACATCAGTCCAACGGCAAACGTGGGCACGGTCAACAGCAACACGGGAGTGTTCACGCCGAACGCCAGCTTTGGCCAATTCAGCGGCAGCACCAGCGTCTATCCTTCACGGCAGGTCCAGGTAGCCCTGCGCTTGGCGTTTTAGTAACACGACCGTTAGAGCAACTGCGTCCCGGGCCGGCTGCAATCCAACACGGAAATAGGGGGACATGATAGCTGTTCCCCTTTAGAAAAGGTTCTGGTGTAAGCTCTGGCATGCCCCGTTTAGCGCGCATCGTCGTTCCTGGTATGGCGCACCACGTCACGCAGCGAGGAAACAGGCGAGAAGCGATATTTTTCAGGGATGGCGACCACGAAGTCTATCGCAAGCTGCTGCCTTAGCAAACGCGCAACGCCGACGTGGTGGTTTGGGCGTATTGCTTTATGCCGAATCATGTTCATTTAATCCTTGTCCCGAAGCGCCCCGATGGTCTGGGCATCGCCGTAGGAGAAGCGCACAGGCGCTACCCAACTTCATCAACGCCCGCGCCGGCTGGACAGGTCATTTGTTTCAGAGCCGCTTTTGCTCTGTGGTTATGGATGATTCTCACCTGAGAGCGGCAGTTTGCTATGTAAGCCTTAACCCCGTGCGGGCAGGCCTCGTCGATCGTGCGGAAGACTGGCCTTGGTCCAGCGTACGTGCACACCTTACCGGAGCGGACGATGAACTGGTCCATGTACAACCGGTATTGGAGCGGATGCCATGTTTTGAGGGGTTGCTCAAGAGCAATTGTAGCCAGGCTATGCATCGTCTTAGAAGGTGTGAGCGTACGGGTCGGCCGGCGGGCGCTGAGGAGTTCGTCGCT
>CAZZVD010000014.1:14739-29585 GCA_964657465.1 uncultured Acetobacteraceae bacterium
TCGCTAAATACCTCGAGATGATTACAAAAGGAACAGGACGATGAATACGACTTATCCGAAGGTAAATTTTTGGGACAATTTGATTCCCATCAAAGGCGGCCAGGACGGCACGCAGTTGGCTGGTTGGACCCCCGGACCGGCGGTGAAGAGCAAACTGGGCTGTGTGCTGTATGCGGACCAGATGATTCCAGTGGGCGACAGCATTTCGCTGGCGGCGGATGTTTTTACACCGAAGGTGAAGGGCCGCTATCCGGCAATCCTGGTGTATGCCGCCTATAACAAGGATGTTCAGTCGAGTGGCGCGCCCACGGGCACGAATGAGACGGGTAGTCCGCCAGTGTTTACGGACCGCGGCTACGTTCATGTGGTGGTATCGCGGCGCGGGATGGGACGTTCAGAGGGAGAGAGTGTTGTCTTCTTCAATGATGCGGATGTCGAAGATCACGCCAAGGCAATTGCGTGGGCGGCGGAGCAGTCGTGGTGCGACGGGAACGTGGTGCTGTTTGGGACTTCGTACTACGGAATAACCCAGCCAGACGTGGCGGTACGGCAGCCCCCAGCACTGAGAGGCTTCTTCAGCATTGAGATGTGCACGGACTATTTCCGGCACATCGTGATGTTTGGCGGAGGGCCGCAGATTGATTTTCTGGCGTTGTGGATGGGAGCCAACTTTACCGACGCGCAAAGGCAGTTGCATGTTCCACCGCTGGTCCGGGCGCTGCTGAGCCACCTTTTCAACTCGCCGCTGAAGCGCTGGTGGAAGCCGATGGTGCAAAAGCGAATGCTGCGGATTATGAAGGGTTTTCAGCGTAAGGCTCCGACAAAGGCGATGCGGGAGATGTTTGCGAGCTGGGTGCTGGATGGGAAGACGCGCGCGACGAACAGCATCCCGGCAGGGCCATCCGGGTCGCTGGATAAGATTCGGGTGCCATTTGTAGTAGTTCAGAATCCGGGCCACTTTAACCTGCACCAGTTTGGTGCGTATGACTTGTTTGAAAACGCCGGGACCGCTAAGGACAAAAGATGGATGATCCTAAGCGAGGCCGAGTATTCGCTGCCCTGCTATCACTGGCAGTTGGAGGCGCTGGCATTCTTCGACCACCTGTTGTACGGGGCGGCGAATGGCTATGCGGAGCAGCCTGCCGTGCGGTATTGGAAGGAGGGTGCCGAGGCTTTCGGAACAGCTACGGATTTTCCTATTCCTGACAGTGTGGCGGAGCGGTTTTATCTGGCTGCCGGCAGCGCAGGCGACGCTGATGCTGCAATGCACCGCCTGTCTCGGAAGGACGATGAAACTGGATCGAACCGCTGGGCTGCAACTCCGCTGGGCGCGATTGTTACAGCGGCTTTCGATGAGGTAGCAAATCAACTGGTGAGCTACGAAATGACGATAACGGAGGAGACAGAGTTCTCCGGGCCGATTACTGCGAATCTCACGTTCAGCAGTAGCGAGATCGACTCGCATGTGGTGGCACGGGTTGGAAGGGTCGATGGAGCGGGCGTGTACCACGCGCTGTCACTGGGGACAATAAGACCCGCACTGAGGAAGATCGACGTTGAACGGAGCACGGCTACGGAGATTGCTATCGACATCGACAGTCCTGAGCCGCTGTTCCGGAATGAACCAGTGATGCTAAGGTTCAGCCTGACCCCACAGCCAGTGGTGGTGATGCCGGGCGAGCGGCTGCGTTTGGATATTGGAAGCCGCACGGATCTGCTGATAAGCAACGTGTCACAGGGGCGGGCACAGTTTCAGATGCAGGTGCCACCGTATTTTTCGCGTAACACGCTGCATTACGGAGCGGAAAGCTATATTGAATTGCGGAGGGTGCGGGCTGCCTTTCCACAGAACACCGACCCGCTTCCAATCTCTATGCAAGAGCCAGGGTGAGACCGGCCAGAATTGGGTTTCGTCAAGCCACAATCAATCGGCTTCTGTTTACCGATGTGTCAGGGCCATTTGGATGGCAGTTCCAGGCTTTGAGAACGATCATCAATTTAGGGCTATTTAGCAGAGCTGTACTGGAGCGGCTGTGCATCGGAGTAAAGCATGACACCATCAACGGAACACACCTCCATAACCATTATCGGCTGCGGTCATGTTGGAATAGCGTGTGCAGCTTCTTTGCTTACGATGTCGCTGTGCCGTGAACTGATCCTCATTAACTCCGACCATGATGTTGCCAGGGGAGAAGCACTGGATCTGCAGCATGCCGTTCCCCTGGGCTTTCCAGTGCGCATCTCCGCCGGCACCTATGCGGATGCTGCGTCAAGCCGAATCGCGATCCTTACCGCGGGTGCACCTAGCAATGTAACCGGGTCACGGCTCGACATGCTGGCTGCCAACGCCGCTGTAGTCCGCGGATGCTTATCACAACTGCTTGAGGGTGGTTTTACAGGGATTTTGCTGGTGGCGACAAACCCTGTGGATGTGATCACTTTTCTCGCACAGAAGGAATTTGACCTGCCCGCCAAGCGAGTTATTGGGACAGGAACCTTGATCGATTCCGAGCGGCTGCGCTGGATACTGGGTGACGCCCTTAGGGTGGACGCTCGTTCCGTTCACGCCTTCGTCATAGGGGAGCATGGCGATTCTTCCGTACCAGTGTGGAGCACGGCACAGGTAGGTGGCATGCCGCTCATGCTTTTTCCAGGAGCCGATGCGCTGCCCTCGCAGGAAGAACTACAAAGAGCTGTTCGCGAAGCGGGGTCAACGGTCGCGGCCCTCAAGGGCAACACCTGCTTTGCCATTGCGGCCTGCGTCACTCGTATTTGCGAAGCGATTCTCAGAGATGAACGATCCATTCTGGCGGTATCTGCAAAGATGGACGGGCAATATGGTCTTCGCGACGTGGTCCTCAGTACGCCCTGTATCGTAGGCAAAGGGGGCATCGAAGAGCTACTGGAAATGCCCCTGGACGCCGGCGAAACATCTGCTCTGCAGCGGTCGGCTCGGGTCCTCATGAAAGCGTACAGCGACCTTCACCCGTAAAGGACAGCTGCATGCCATCATCGGTTCCTTTGTACGGGGCTAAACCGCATGGAGCTTGTCAACGCCACCAGACTCAACAGGAAATCCGGAGAACATGGGGCACCCGTCCGGGGATTAAGGCATTGTGGTCGAAAGCTGAGGGTTGTGGTGAGGGAGCCGGGCTAAGTGCGATTGACCCGCTGATCGCCCTAAGCGATCGTCGCGTTTTCTTTCACGCGTTTGACGCAAACCTGTCTTTCGTCACCTGCCGCTATGTATCCCGCAGCATTTCATTGACTTGATGTCCAGCGTACCCTACGCTAACGCTGGATCATGAACGGCGAGACCATATCCCATTATCGAGTGATTGAGAAGCTTGGCGGTGGGGGAATGGGCGTGGTTTACAAGGCCGAAGATACTCGCCTTGGCCGCTTCGTCGCGCTCAAGTTTTTGCCGGATGAGGTCGCACGCCAGCTCCCCGTGCTTGATCGGTTCCGGCGGGAAGCGCGTGCCGCCTCGGCTCTGAATCATCCCAACATCTGCACCATTTACGACGTAGGCGAAGAAGACGGCCGGGCTTATCTTGCCATGGAGTATCTCGAAGGCCAAACCCTCAAGCACCGCATCGACAGCAAACCGTTACCCATCGACCTTGTGCTCGAGTTCGGCATTCAGATTGCCGACGCTCTGGATGCAGCCCATACCAAGGGCATCGTGCATCGCGACATCAAGCCAGCCAATATCTTCATCACCAGGAGCCGGCAGGCGAAATTGCTCGATTTCGGCCTGGCAAAAGTAGATTCCCGGCGAGACCTGAACGCGACCGCAGATGGCGAGACCATGAAGGATCTCACCAGCCCGGGCAGCGCCCTGGGCACCGTCGCCTACATGTCACCCGAGCAGGCGCGCGGCGAAGAGCTGGACGGCCGCACCGACCTGTTTTCGCTGGGCGCCACCCTGTACGAAATGGTCACGGGGAGGCAGGCATTTGACGGCACAACGTCAGCCGTCATTTTCGAGAGCATCCTTAATCGCAATCCCGTGCCCTCGCGCCAGCTCAACCCGGGCCTGCCGCTGCAGTTCGAGCGCATCCTCGACCGCTCGCTGGAAAAGGACCGGGATCTTCGTTACCAATCCGCAGCTGAAATGCGGGCCGAGATGAAGATTCTCAAGCGCACGCTGGACTCCCAGCGAAGCGCGGTGGTCAACGGTTCCTCGGCTTCCAGCAGTGGGACCGCTGCGGCAGCTTCTGCGATCCCGCCGCCTATGGTGAAGCGCCGAGGCATTCGGCCCTATGCGATCGCAGCCGTGGGAGCAGCGCTCCTGGCCGGGTCCGCAATCGGGTGGTTTCTTCATGCCGCAAACAGCCGGATCGAATTGCCGGTCTATCGCCAGATCACTTTTCGGCGAGGCACGGTTCGCTCTGCCCGCTTTACTCCCAATGGCCAATCGGTCGTCTACGGCGCAGCCTGGGAGGGCAAGCCCACGGAACTGTTTATTACCAGCCCAGAGAGCCCCCAGTCGCGTTCGCTCGAGCGCCATGGCGAAGAACTGATGAGCATTTCTGCCACTAGCGATATCGCGCTATTGACCAACGTCAATGTGACCGGCACCTATACTCAATCCGGCACGCTGGCTCGGATGCCCATGAATGGTGGGGACCCGCGTGCCATTCTCGAAGGTGTGCAATGGGCAGACTGGTCTCCAGATGGAAAACAGCTCGCCATTGTGCGCGACCTGGGCGGCAAAAATCGTCTGGAATTCCCCATCGGCAAAGTCATTCACGAAAGCCCCGGCTGGATCAGCAGTCCGCGGGTTTCTCCGGATGGTGACCGCGTGGCGTTCATCGAGCATCCGCAAACGGGCGACGACTCCGGAGCAGTTCACGTGATCAACCGTCAGGGCGCCGATAAGGTGCTTGCGGGCACCTTCCTCACCATTGAAGGGCTTGCCTGGACGCGCAGCGGTAAGGAGATCTGGTACACCAGCAGCACAGACGCGGGCAACGGGCGCTCGCTGAACGCGGTGGCCCTCTCCGGCCGCAATCGAATCATCGCCCGCGTTCCAGCATCCCTGCAACTGGAGGACATCTCGCAAAACGGCGTGGTGCTGCTATCCCGCCAAAGCTGGCGGCGAGAACTAAGCGGCCTTATCTCGGGAGCATCGAAGGAACAGGACTTCTCCTGGCTCGACTATTCCTTTCCCGCGGAAATGGCGGCGGATGGTAAGCATCTCCTCTTCGATGAAGAAGGAGTCGGGGGCGGCGGCGGCTACTCTATTTATCTGCGCAAGACCGATGAGGACTCCTCCGTCAGGCTGGGAGATGGCCAGTCCGTCAGCCTGTCACCTGACGGCAAATGGGTACTGGGTCTCACCATGTCTTCGCCCGCACAGTTGATCCTGCTTCCCAGCGGCGCGGGCGAGCCGCAACAGCTTACTCACGACGGCCTGTATCACAGTTGGGCGCGCTGGCTGCCTGAGAGCCAGGGTATCGTCTTTACCGCCAAGCAGGAGGGCCACGGGGCCCGCATATTCCTGCAGAAAGCGATCAGCGGTACGGCCACACCGGTTTCTCCGGAAGGCATCGATCCCCTGGTGCTCGCACTTGCTCCCGATGCTAACCAGGTGGCTGGGGTGGGACCGGATGGCAAAGCCTATCTTTACTCGCTCACCGGAGGTCCAACCAAGCCGGTGTCTGGGTTCCTGCCCAGCGAACAGCCCATCGAGTGGTCAGCCGACGGCAAGTCCCTCTACGTGTATCGACCTGGCGAGTTTCCCGCCAAGGTGTATCAGCTGGATCTGGCTACCGGCAAACGAACTCTGTGGCGCACCCTGGCGCCTGCCGACCCCGCGGGTGTGAGCCAGATCGGGCCGATCGTGATGACCCCTAACGGCAGCTCCTACGTCTACGGTTATCACCGCACACTTTCCGATCTCTACCTGGTAGAAGGATTGAAGTAAGAGACGTGAGCATGACTGTGCTCGCTCGGCGCCACTGCTTGTTCTGTCAGCTTTGAGTTCAAGAACTGGAGTTCGGGGGACGGGCTGGAGTGGACCGAGGAGGCACAGGACCGAGGAGGGACAGACCGGATGTCCACTAAGTGTGTAGCCGTTGTAATCGTTAGGTTACTTCCCTTCTGTTCCTCCTCGGTGCGATCGCCGTGAACAGACCCTGCTGTAACAGCACTACTTCATTGCGATCCCGTGCGGACGAGCCGGCCCAGTCTTGAAGGCTGTGTTGAAGTCCAGCTTGAACTGCTTGTCCTCTGTCAGGCGCTCATGGTTGACTTTGAGAACATGCACCTTGTGGTCGCCCTCGAAATGAATGATGCCGGCAGCATCTTCGTTGAGAAAGTAGTCCGTCACGACCAGGCGGGTGTCATCTCCGCTCAATACCAGGTTGTGCGGGCCGGAGTTCTCGCCGAAGCTGGCTACTGATACCTGCTTCGGATGGAAAGGGTTACTGGTATCAAACATGACGATTTGCCCGGCCATGAACGTACCCACAATCAGCCGGTCACCGCATTGCGGGGTGGCCATGATCTGGCCCATGCCTCCGGCGATCGGCGTCTCCACATGCGGCTTGACGTCGGCCAGATTGAACACGGGGGTGCCCGTGTCACGATCAGGGTTGATGAGATAAATGTAACCATCAAACATGCCTGTGGTGTATCCATAACCATGCGGGTTCCCAGGAAGCATTTTTACGTCCATCGTTCCCAGCGCGGGGCTTCCGTCCGGTGTGAACAGGTCGACGGTCCTGGTAATCTTGCGCTCGCGATAGTTCCAGATGCGCACGGAGCCGCGCAACACCGGCGACATCGACGGCATCAGCGTACTGCTGGGCAGGATGAAGTCAGATGTCATCATCAGGTTGAGGTCCGGACGGGCCGAAATCCCGTGAGGATTGAAGCCGTTCATCGGCGGGGTTTTGGGCCGTTCCTCAAACAAAGACGTTGAGCCAAAGTGATTGGCTACAAAGTGCATGTGTCCATCGAACTCCGCGATGCGACCTGGGGCCATGCCGTCCGCCGATCCCATTTGCGAGATCAGAAAGCCGCCGTTTTCAATCGGAAGGAAGTCGTCGGTCATGCTCGATTCCACAGCCTTGGCAGAGAAAAGAAAGCGCGGCCGCCTGGCATCGGAAACGTCAAAGAAGAAAATGCCATTCTGATTCTTCAGCAGACTCAGCAGTCCACCGCACCCGAGGATTGTCTTATTCGAGTTCAGGTGGCAGTGATGCGGTTCGTTGCCTATGTTGCCTGGCGGTGGCACTGGCACAACATTGATAACTTTGCCGTACTTCGGCGAGTCCTCATCGAAATCAATGACGGCAAGGAAGTCAGGCGCGATCTTGGCCTGATCCTGCGCCCAGATATATAGCGTCTTTTCATCCCCTCCGTGATGGCGCTCCCTGTCGTGCCATCCATCGCTCTCCTCATTTTGCGCCAGTGCCCTGGTCCCCGCGCCGAGCGCACATATCGTTCCCAGAAGAAACACTGTCGCAGCCCTGACCGCCCATTGTTGCTTGTTCCGCATGCCTGCACCTTTCGCGGCGAACCGCTGGCTTTGAAGCCATGATTGGGAGGGGGAGTATAGCGAAGCGTACCACAAGTTTTGCTGGTATTTATGCGCTTACATTTGGCAAACAGGTGTGCCGCAGCGCGCGATATTCTTGGTACGAACTGCGCGAACAGATGACGGGCGGCCCCTTTCGGGACGCGGTCACCACTCGCATGCGTGGAGGGTTCCTCGGTCTATATTGTTTGGCAAATTCAATCGTTCGGCGAGCGTGAGCGCCGAGATGCGTTGGCGGAGGCCTGCCCGCACGGGGTTAAGACTCACATCGCAAAGTGCCGCTCTCAGGTGAGAGCCGGCGCGGGCGTTGATGAAGTTGGTGTAGCGCCTGTGCGCTTCTCCTACGGCGATACCAATACCATCGGGGCGCTTCGGGACAAGGATTAGATGAACATGGTTCGGCATGAAGCAATAGGCCCAGACCACCACGTCGGCGTTGTGCGTTTGCTCAGCCAGCAGTTTGCGTTAACTTCGTGGTCGCCATTTGTGAAAAAGATCGCTTCTCGCCTGTTCCCTCGCTGCGTGACGTGGTGCGCCATACCAGGAACGACGGTGCGCGCTAAACGGGGCATGCCAGAGCCTACGTTAGGACGTTCTCTAAGGGGGATAGGTATCATGTCCCCCTATCTCCCCCCCTATCTCCCCACAGCAGATCCCTCGGCTGCGCTCGGGATGACAAAGGGGGGGACGGTGGTTGGGGAGAGGTGTGGGCGCAAGATCGCCGTGGCTTGCAGACGAATGTACGGATCCTGATCACTCAGCGCACTGCACAGCATGGCGGAGTCGCTGTGATCTCGACCGCGCTTCCACGGGAGCTGGCGAGACACGTGCGGCGAGCGGGTTCTCATGGGAGAATCGTCCATGGCTCGATCGCGCCGCTACGCACATATTCTGCCGGCCCTTGGACTGGTAGCTTTCCTTACCACTCTTGTTAGCTCCGGCTTTGCCCAGGGCGCGCCGCCGCTGATGCTCCGCAATCCCTCGCTCAGCGCCGACAGAATCGCGTTTTTGTACG
Organism: uncultured Acetobacteraceae bacterium; assembly: GCA_964657465.1. GTDB lineage: Bacteria > Acidobacteriota > Terriglobia > Terriglobales > Acidobacteriaceae > PALSA-350. Next base: position 23,304 of record CAZZVD010000014.1, read on the forward strand.
CGAATGATATCTGGACGGTTTCGCGCCAGGGCGGCGAAGCAAGCCGCCTCACGTCTGTCAACACCGTCAGCGAAGGTCCCTTCTTCTCTCCCGATGGCGCCCGCATCGCCTACTCCACCCGTGACAAGGGTTTGACCGATGTCTACGTCGTGGACGCAGGCGGCGGCGTACCCCGGCGGCTCACCTGGAACGCGACCGGCAACTCTGCCGTGGGCTGGAGCCCTGACAGCCAGTACGTCCTCTTCTCTTCCATGCGTGCGAGCTACTCCGATTTTCCCCGGCTGTTCCGTACGCATGCGGACGGCTCCGGCTCGCCGGCAGCCCTGCCGTTGCCCAGCGCAACCCAGGGCAGCTATTCTCCCGACGGAACCACGCTGGCCTACGTGCCCGTGATGCAATGGCAAGCGGCATGGAAGCACTATCGCGGTGGCCAAACTACCCCCGTGTGGCTCGTCAACCTGAAGACACTCGACCTGGTGAAGATTCCCCGAGAAAGCTCAAATGACGCGGACCCGGTATGGGCCGGCAACATGATCTACTTCCTTTCTGATCGCAACGGCCCCGTATCCCTGTTTAGTTACGATCTCAACAGCAGGGCCGTGCAACCAGTCATGGAGAACCATGGCTACGACCTGAAGACACTGAGCGCAGGCCCGGGGGCACTGGCCTACGAGCAGTTCGGCTCTCTGCATCTGTACGATCTCGCCTCTCACCAGGAGCACACCGTGCCGGTTACGATCCATGGTGCGCTGCCGTCGCTGACCCCTTCTCTCAGGCCAGTCACCGCCGGTGAGGTGCAAAACATCGCCCTGTCTCCGACGGGCGTACGCATCGTCGCCGAAGCGCACGGTGAGATCTTCACGCTGCCGGCAGAGAAGGGGAACATCCGTAACCTGACCAATACTCCCGGCCATGCGGAGCGGGATCCTTCCTGGTCTCCAGATGGTAAGTCGATCGCTTACTTCAGCGAAGCCTCGGGCGAGTACCAGCTTTTCATTCGCGATCAGGACGGTTTGCAACCGCCCAGGGTGATTGATCTTGGGCCCGAGCCATCCTTCTTTTATGGCCCGCGTTGGTCGCCCGACTCAAAACGCATCGCCTACTCTGACAAGCACCTCAGGCTTTGGTACGTCGATGTGGCGGGCGGCAAACCGGTGAAGATTGATACCGGTCTCCGCGGCAGCTTCGGCCCTTCCACCGAACTCTGCTGGTCGCCTGACTCGCAATGGATCGCCTACTCCCGGGACCTCGAGAACCAGTTGCACCCTATCTTCTTCTATTCGCTGGCGACGCACACAGCCACCCAGGTGACGGATGGGATGAGCAATGCGGCCCACCCGGTGTTCGATCCGAAAGGAAAGTTTCTCTACTTCACCGCGTCTACCAACAATGGTCCTTCCGATGCAGGGATCGATCTTTCGTCGCTGGACCGCGCTACCAATAACAGCGCTTACGTGATTGTGCTGGCTCGCGATGGTGTCTCGCCGATACCGCCCGAGAGTGATGACGAAAACAAAAAGAAAGACGACGACAAGAAGGACGATAAGTCAGACTCGGAAAAGATTAAGTCGGGAGACGCACCTAAGGCAGACGAGAAGACGCAAAAAGACAAAAGCAAGGAAGATGATAAGCCGACCCCTACGGTGATCGACCTTGCTGGTATCGGCAATCGCATCTTGTCTCTGCCCATTCCGGCCCGCAATTACATCAGTATGTCCGTGGGCAAGACCGGAGTGCTGTTTCTGGCCGAAGGCGACCCGGTGGGCCGCAACTCGTCTGAGAGCGATGCACCCGCCATTCGCGCGCTTTGAGGGTTCACCACTGAGAAGCGACAAACCGAGGAGCTGCTCGACGGCCTTTCCAGTTATGCCGTTTCCTACAACGGCGAAAAGCTGTTCTATGCGCGCGACGACAAATGGTTTTTGGCTCCCGTTGCTGACCTCAAACCGGGTTCTGCCGACGGTACACCCGGCAAGCCGGTGGCCAACAATGGCATGATCAGCATGATTGATCCGCGTGCAGAGTGGACGCAGATGTATCACGAGACCTGGCGCATCGAACGGGACTTCTTCTACGATCCTCATCTGCACGGGCTTGACCTGGCCAAGGTGGAAGCAAAATACGCTCCTTATCTCGAATCCATGGGATCGCGGGATGAGTTTACCTACTTATCGAACGAGATGCTGGGAGAGATCCAGGTTGGCCATATGTTCGTGCGGGGCCCGGATGGTCCGAAGAACGGGCCCCGGCCTGGTTTGCTCGGCGCCGACTACACCGTAGACAATAACCGTTACAAATTCGCCAAGATCTACAACGGCCAGAACTGGACGCCTTCGCTTTCCGCTCCTCTGACCCTGCCCGGCATTCACATCGTGGAAGGTGAGTATTTGCTGGCCGTGAACGGCCGCGAGTTGCATGCCGCCGACAACCTCGAAAGCTTCTTCGACGGCAGCGCCGGCAAACAGACGATCGTGCGCGTGGGTTCCAGGGCAGACGGCAGCGACGGACGCAATGTCACGGTCGTGCCTGTCGACTCTGAGAAAGGCTTGCGCAACATCGATTGGATCGAGGCCAACCGGCGCAAGGTCGATCAGCTCTCCGGGGGCAAGGTCGCGTACATCTACATGCCCAACACTGGTGGCGCCGGCTACACCAATTTCAACCGGTACTTTTACGCACAACTCGACAAGCAGGCAGTGGTGCTCGATGAGCGTTACAACGAAGGCGGCCTCATTGCCGACTACGTCGTGAACCTGCTCGGCCAGAAGATGTTGAGTGGTGCGATCGAGCGGGACGGCGCGCCCGTGCACGACCCCGTGGGGGCCATCTTCGGACCGAAAGCAATGATCATCAATCAATCGGCCGGCTCGGGCGGGGATGCCATGCCGTGGTATTTCCGCAAAGCAAACATCGGCACCCTGGTTGGCGTTCGCACCTGGGGCGGTTTGGTGGGCATCGGCGGCTACCCCACGTTGATGGATGGCGGGCGGGTCACCGCGCCGCGTTATGCCATCTACGGTTTGAATGGTCAGTGGGAAGTGGAAGGTCACGGCATACCGCCCGACGTAGAAGTAGAAGAGCTACCCCGGGATGTTGCTGCGGGCCATGACGCGCAACTGGAGCGTGCTGTCGCGATCGTGCTGCAGCAATTGCATGATCATCCGCTACCGGCTCCCGCGATTCCGCCTTACCCGAACTACCACCAGAACGACGGACTAGGCGCGCGCTAATGGGGCGGAATCAGGCCGGGGGGTCCACTTTACGAGTATCCCCCCGATACCCAGGCAGCCACCTTCGATCTTCAGGATCTTCGCGCGGTGTGGCAGCACCGCACTTGGGTCGAGGCGCGGTCCAAAGTATTCGTGGGGTGCGACCTTCTAGCTAGTCCCCTCCCGCAGTCCTCCCCGATGCTCACATTTATGGAATTTCCTGGTCACTACTCAGCTCGGAGCGCCTCCCCGGGTTGGATCGACGCGGCGCGCCGCGCGGGAAGATAGCTGGCAATGAACGCTACCAGCATCAGGGTCCCTCCTGTCAAGATGCAGGTGGCTGGGTTAACCGGTCTAATTCCATAGAGCAGATTGCCCAACAAGCGACTACCCATCATTGACAGCGCTGACCCCACCACTAACCCAGCCGCCGCAATCGACAGACCTGAACGAAGCGTTTTGAGCAACACGTCGCGGCACGACGCCCCCGAGGCCAGACGAATCCCGATCTCGTGGGTTCTCGAAGTTACTCCCCCACAAGCACAACGTAGAGGCACACACATGAAAGCAGTAAGGGGCACCCTGCAAACAACGCAAATACGGCTACCCTGTTCTGCTCCACTGCCGAAGACTTTGCCAGGCTCGCCGTCAATGACATTGGCCCGGTCACAATCTGGTCAAAATCAGCCTGTTGCACCGCCGCGCGCGCGCCCGCAAGCGCTGCCGGAAACGAGGTACGCAGCTTAACAACATACGTTAAATATGGCCAGTAGGTGTTTTGTGCGAGCAGGAACGTTTCCGGTGGCTGCGTTGCCTGAGCCGCCTGCGCACGCGTGTCACCGACGATTCCGACAATGCGCCGAAAGAAGCGATTTGCCGTCTTGTCGGCGTCCTCATGATTCCCAATGCGGCGCCCAATCGCATCCCCGGCGGGAAAAAACCGTCGCGCGAGCGTCTCGTTCACAGCGATCTCTGGTGAATTTCCTTGAGCCTGTAGTTGCGGCAGGCGGCCGGCACTCAATAACCGAGCCCGTAACAAACGCGCATGCCCCAGTCGGAATACGTGCGATGGGCTGGTTGGTGTGCTTCATAGGGGCTTGGAAAGCCAGCGATCCAGGTCTCGTACAGATGAGTCATAGACAGCATCGAGAAGCGACAGACGCGCATGTTCACTAAGTGTGTCAAACACTGTAATCTTTAGATTCCTTCCCGCCCGCTTTGCTCGGTGCTCCTGCCCGGTGCTTCCAGGGAGGAACAGAATTGATTACTAAAGTTTGATTGACAGCTTTCCACATCATTGGAAAAAATTGCTTGGCTATTGGTCAATCATGTTGCGCTTGCGTTCATTGTTGTAACCGCATTTCTGCTGCCTAAGGTTCGAAAGCACGCCATCACTCATAACTGACTTGTTGCGCACCTCGTTGTTGACCGCGCACGCGATCGCTCTATGGAGGCATGTCATGAAAACGTTCTTCGCATCAGCGCTACTTGCTCTGGTCTTTGCTCCGGCCGCGACGTTCGGTCAGGCGGAAGGCACATTCTGCACGGCTGGGATTCACCCGAATGGATATATCGACTTCAGCCTGCTTCCGCCGGCACCGGCGGCAGTTCCTGGGAAGACGAGTGGTCCGTTTACCTACACGATCCCAGTGACTGGGATATCCGGGCTTACCGTGCAGATCACAATTCCGGCAGGGCCGAGCGGCGAGCAGGCTTATGGGGCATTCGGCGGCACGCTCGCGTTGGCATCGCCCAGCGCAGTGGTTGGGTTCGTGTTTAACAAGCCGGTTTATGGGGTGAGCGCGATAGGTCAGGCCAGTGGGCGCCAGGCGGGATTTTCAATTGCATCCGGTCAGTCGTCGCCGACGACCAACCTCCCACCCGTTTTTAGCAACTCGGTAGGAACGTTTAACACGTCCATCAATTTTTATGGGCAGCCACTCCAGCAGGTCAACCTTTTCAGTACGACCGGCGGCTTCACCACCACCTTTATTTCTGCCGGAGCCACCGACTATGGACTGCCGTCCATCACCAATGTGCGGGTGCAAAGCGGATCTGCCACCAGCACTACGCTGGTCCCGAGGAATGGATTGGAGCAGTGGTTGTCCAGCGACACCATCACTGCTCCGCCGACGCAGGCTACAATTTGGCCGGATTCGTCGGGCAACGGACACGATGCAACGCAGAATGTAATTTTCAACGTTCCCGGGGCCGTCGCGGGCGATGGTAACTATTGCAGGCCTGCGTACGCTTTCAGTAACAACGGCTATTTTAATTTCAACCTGCCCATCAATGGCTGGCAACAGATGACGGTGTTCATGGTTGCGAAGTCCTACGTCGATCCGCCGGCGAATTATTACGCGTCAAACGGAGCAGCGATTTTCTGGGTCGAGAATGCCAACTGGGGCAATACGTTTGTGTCGCCATACCAGACCAGCGAGAGTTTTCGTTTTGGCACGGAACAGGTGGGTAACCAGCCGGTCTACGCCAGGCCAGCGACCGTGGGGCAGGACTTCACCATCACGCGCGCAGTTCATGACGGCGCCACCGATACGCTCTACGTGAATGGTCTGCTGGCACTGACCCAGGGCAGCAAAAGCCCTGTGCTTGCTGGCACCAGTGGCGCGGGCTATATCGGCAGGGGCCTCAACAACACAACGTATAACGGGGAGATCAGCGAAATTCTCGTTTACAATCGCGTGCTGTCGGCAAACGAAGCGGCTTCAATCGAATCCTATCTGAGGAACAAGTTCGGCACGATGTAGCTTTCGAAGAAACATAGGCGAAGCAGGACAGTCGAAGGGCCACTCATGCATCCATGGGAAACGGGGGACACGATAGCTATTTCCTTTTAGCTTCTGATCAAATCAGTAGGTGAGTTGCTTCACCTTCGCAGAAGGGGATTTCGTCCTGGTGAGGGCCGACCGATAGGTCTGCCCAGCGTACGTCCAGGTCAGCCACGAACTTCTCAGCGCCGGCGGGCCGACCCGTACGCTCACACCTTCTAAGACTATGCATGGTCTGGCTACAATTGATCTCGAGCAACCCCCGAAAATCTGGCATCCGCTCTAAT
>CAZZVD010000014.1:29685-36240 GCA_964657465.1 uncultured Acetobacteraceae bacterium
GGTCTGGCTACAATTGATCTCGAGCAACCCCCGAAAATCTGGCATCCGCTCTAATGCCGGTTTACCACGAAGTTCTCTAAAGGGGAACAGGTATCATGTCCCCCCTATCTCCCTTCCACATCTCCCGACTGGAAAACGTCGTGAGATATGGGGCACCCGCATGGGTTGGGGGGGAAGAGGATCTGCGTGGAAAGTTTCGGGGACATGATGCCTATTCCCGTTTAGGTTCCGATCAAATGCTCAATTGAGTTGCTTTTCACCATCGTAGAAGTGGATTTTCGTCCGATAGGTCCGCACAGCGTACGTTCCAGGTCAGCCACAAACTTCTCAGCGCCCGCAGGCCGACCCGTACGCTCACACCTTCCAAGACTATGCATTCGCCTGGCTACATCAACTAATCGAGTGACTGTGACCGGCCCGCCAGGGTGCTTCGAGTTGCTGGGTGAAAGCTGTGAATTCCCACATCTCCCGACTGAAAACGTCGTGAGATATGGGGCACCCGAGTTGGTTACAGGGCTGATCCGCTTTCAGTCCCTGATCGATACGAAGGAATATACTGGGGAACTGATTTTGCTTTGCCGGTAATCCTATGCCTATGAATCGACGTGAATTTATCTACACCACTGCCCTTGGGTTGGCTGCGGCCGCTGCAGCGCCCGCACAGGAATATGATCGCGACAAACGCCGGCGAGTCGGTTTGATCGGTTGCGGTTGGTATGGGAAGTCGGATTTGTTCCGGCTGGTGCAGGTGTCGCCGGTCGAGATCGTCTCTTTGTGCGACGTCGATTCGCAGATGCTCGCGAATGCCGCCGATATGGCCGCTGTGCGGCAGCGTTCCAAAAAGAGGCCTCGCACCTACTCGGATTATCGGAAGATGCTTGCCGAGAAAGATCTGGACCTGGTGCTGATTGCACCGCCTGACCACTGGCATGCCCTCATCATGATTGAAGCCGTTAAGTCTGGCGTGGACGTTTACGTTCAGAAACCGATTAGCCGCGACGTTCTGGAAGGCAAGGCCATGCTGGCCGCTGCCCGCCAGAACAAGCGCGTTGTCCAGGTTGGGTTGCAACGCCGCAGCACGCCTCACCTGGTCGAGGCCAAAGAGCGCTTCATTGACGAGGGTAAGCTGGGGAAGATCGCGCTGGTCGAGATCTACTGCTACTACCACATGCGCACGACGGAAAATCCCCCGGATAGCGCGCCACCGGCGAATCTGGATTACGATGCCTGGACTGGGCCTGCTCCCATGCGGCCTTATAACAGCCTGGTGCACCCTCGCGGCTGGCGCGCGTTTATGGAGTATGGGAACGGCATCGTGGGCGACATGTGCGTCCACATGTTCGATATGACGCGGTGGATGCTCGGATTGGGTTGGCCAACGAAGATCGATTCCACCGGTGGCATCTTTGTCGATAAAAAGAGCAAGGCCAACATTTCCGATACCCAGACAGCCACCTTCGATTACCCGGATCTTCGCGTTGTGTGGCAGCATCGCACCTGGGGCGAAGCAGCGGATCCAAAGTATCCGTGGGGCGCGACCTTCTACGGTGACAAAGGAACGCTCAAGGTGAGCGTGATGGGATATGGCTTTATTCCCCTCGGCGGCGGACAGCCTGTTCATAAAGACGTTACCTACGAGCTGGAACAATTCCCCGAGGACAAGACGGAAAAGGAGCTCGAGAAACACGTCGCGCCCGCTATCCGGCATCATATGCAGAACTTTCTTGCCTCGATCGACGCGCGCAGCCATCCCGTCTCCGACATCGAGCAGGGCTACATTTCAACCGCGTCGTGCATCCTGGCGAACAACTCGATGAAGCTGGGCCGAAGCCTGACGTGGGATCCAGAGAAGCAGGTCGTGGCGGGAGATTCCGAGGCAAACGCACTGTTGCGCCAGGAATATCGAGCGCCTTACACCCATCCCGAAGCTTAGGACGGAGTCGCCAGCGGCCTGCCGTTGCCTGCTCAACAACTTCCTGGTGCGTGGCGCCGTGCTTTTCCCGGTCGCCACGCGATATCCAGAAGTTAACCGACCAGCTACAATCTCCTTCTTGAAGTTCACCGCCACTCCATTCAACGCATCCCCAGGACCGTGCAGGCTGACGGCTCACGTATGGCAGGAGAGAGAACCCAAGCTATGGCAATGACCAGGTATCTTCTGGAAAGCACCATCGTAGGCGCCCTGGGCGGCCTTCTCTTTGGTTTCGACACAGCGGTTATCGCCGGCACGACGCAGCAGCTGACCTCGGTCTACCACCTCACCCCGTTCACACTTGGTCTAACAGTGTTTATCGGCCTGGTCGGAACGGTGATCGGCGCCATGTCGGCAGGGGTACTGGGCCAACGCATCGGCGGCCGCGAAGCGCTGCGGATCATGGCCGTGCTCTACACCATCTCTGCCATCGGCTGTGCCTTTGCCTGGAACTGGCCCTCGTTGATGGTGTTTCGCCTGATTGGCGGACTGGGGATTGGCGGCTCCTCCGTGCTCGGGCCGGTGTACATCGCAGAGCTCGCGCCGGCCAAACTGCGCGGCAGAATGGTTGGGCTGTTCCAGATCAATGTGGTTCTCGGTATCCTGCTCGCCTACCTTTCCAACTACATCATCTCGCTGATGCATCTGGGCGAGTTGCAATGGCGGTGGCAGCTGGGAATCGCCGCTGTGCCTTCGCTGGTTTTTCTCCTCATGCTCTTCCGCATTCCGCGCAGCTCTCGCTGGCTGGTCACGCGCAATCGAACGGACGAAGCGCTGGCGATCCTGACCATGATGGGTTCGCCCGACTCCAAGGCAGAATTGCGCGAGATCATGGATTCGATCCACATGGAACGCGGCATGGCCGCTGAACCACTCTTCAAAAAGGAATACCGCTTCCCTATCTTTCTTGCGGTGAGTATCGGGCTTTTCAATCAGCTGGCAGGCATCAACGCGATTCTTTACTACTCCAATTACATTTTCGCGTCCGCCGGTTTCAGCCAGCTTTCCAGTTCCCTGCAGACGGTGTTGATCGGTCTCATGAATCTGATGGCGACGCTGCTGGGTATGTCGCTCATCGATAAGCTGGGGCGCAAGACGCTGTTGCTTATCGGCAGTGTGGGCATGGCGCTCTCGCTTGCCGGGGTGGCGGCCGTCTTCTTTACCCACACGCATGCCGACGCGCTGGTCTGGCTGCTGGTGGCGTATATCGCTTTTTTCTCTGTATCGCAGGGCGCGGTCATCTGGGTTTACATCGCCGAGGTCTTTCCCAATCGCGTGCGCTCCAAGGGGCAGAGCCTGGGTTCCTCCGCGCACTGGGTGATGAACGCCTTGATTTCGCTGCTTTTCCCCATCCTTGCGAAGTACTCCGGCGGTCTGCCGTTTGCCTTTTTTGCCGCCATGATGACTTTGCAGTTCTTTGTCGTGCTGTTTATCTATCCCGAAACGAAGGGGATTTCTCTCGAGCAGTTGCAGCGCAAACTGGGTATCGCCTAGGTGATCGGAGCAGGATTGAACAGGGCGAAGTCGTTGTGCAGCCGCCAGTGATCGGCCCAGGTTTGTTTGTGCCCGCTGGCCACTGCCAGGATCATGTCGAAGATTTCCTGGCCGACCTGCTCGATGGTCGCACAACCCATCGCTATGCGGCCCGCATCGATGTCGATCAGGTCGGCCCATCGCTCGGCCAGGGCGGTGCGCGATGCGACCTTTATCACGGGCGCCATCGCTAGTCCGTACGGAGTGCCGCGCCCGGTGGTGAACACATGCATATTCATCCCGGCCGCCAGCTGGAGCGTTCCACAGACAAAGTCACTGGCGGGGGTAGCGGCAAAGAACAGCCCCTTGCCTGTGACTCGTTCCCCGGGCCCGCTTACCCCGGCGAGCGGACTGCTCCCTGACTTTGCCAGGGAGCCCAGAGATTTCTCCAGAATGTTTGTCAGGCCGCCGGCCTTGTTGCCCGGCGTTGGGTTGGCGCTCCGGTCGACGCCTCCGCGGGCGAGGTAGGCGTCGTACCAGGCCATCTCCCGTTGCAGGGCGCTCGCCACATCCTGATTGGCGGCCCGCGCCATCAACAGATGAACGGCGTCGCGCACCTCGGTCACTTCAGAAAACATTACGGTGGCGCCGGCCCGCACCAGCAGGTCCGCGGCATAGCCAACGGCGGGGTTCGCGGTGACCCCGGAGAAGGCGTCGCTCCCTCCACATTGCAAGCCAACCACCAGGTCGCTGGCCGGACGGCGTGTGCGGCGGCGAGCGTTGAGTTGCTGCAACCGTTTCTCCGCCATCTCCATAATGGCCGTGACCATATCACCGAAGCTATGGTGCTGCTCGTCCTGCAAGCGGATGACGTAGGGCGCCCTGCTTAAGATGGGCAGGCTATCAGGCGGCAGCATGCGCGCCGGCTGCAGCTTCTCGCATCCCAGGCTCACCAGCATGGGTGCGCCGCCGAGGTTGGGGTTGAGGCTCAGGTTGCGCAGGGTGCGAATGGGGATCTCAGACCCTGCCGCATCGATCGCAACACCACATCCATAGGGATGGGTGATCGCAATGACGTCATCCACGTTGGGATACCGCGGCAGTATCTCCGCCCTGATCCGGCTAACCGCAAATGCAACCGTGGCAGAGACACATTGCACGGTGGTGGCGACGCCAAGAATATTCTTTGTGCCGGCGGAACCATCCTCATTCAGAAAGCCTTCGAAGAAGGACTCCGGGCGTGGTGGCAGCGGCGTGACCGGGGGCGCAGCAGGACTGTCGGGACGCCGGTCGAGCGCGGGCACCGGAGGCAACCGGATTACGCCCTCATGGACCCAACTCCCCGGCGCGATGAGCCTTTGGGCGTAACCGATCACTACGCCATACCGCAGGACCGGCCCATTTTCCGGGATGGGCGCCAGCGCCACTTTATGAGCCTCAGGAATCGCGTCCACCGTGACAAGACCTGAGTCGAACACTGCGCCCGCCGGCAGACCGCCCTCGTTCACCACGATCGCGACATTGTCGTGCGGATGCACCTGGATGAAGAGTGGGCGCTGCTCGACCGTTCGCATCCTGAACACTCCTCTCACAAAGCCCGACACGCAATGCTTCCCCACTCACCGTGCCACGGCCGGTTAGCTAAGCCGTATTCTGACTGGCCAATGGTAGTTCCACGCGTTGCGGCCGCAGTTCCCCCACGATAAACCAATAACAAAAGATCCCCGCAATCAACACGCCCGCCGCGAGCGCGAATCCAGGCGCATAGGAACCTGTTCGACTGATCAGCAGCCCGGTCAACAGGGGAGCCAGCGCCCCGGCCACATTGCCGGCGAAATTCTCGAATCCGGTCCAAAGGCCCACATCCTCATGCGGTGCACAGCACTGCAAAATCACCATCAGGTTCCCAGTGGCCAACCCCACCATCGACGCACCCGCGATCAACGCCACTGCCGTACCGGCACCCTGCACCCGCGAGGCAGGGATCAGCAGCAACCCGGACAGAAACCCGATGGTCACAATTCCCTTACGCGTACGCGTTTCGTCCCATCCACGCGCCGTAAGCCGGTCCGCGATCCAGCCACCCAGGGGCTCGCTGGCCCCAAAAACAAAGTACGGCAGCGAGGAAAACACACCTGCGCGCAGGATGGTCAGGTGGCGAACCGTTACCAGGTAATCGGGCAGCCAGGTCACGAACAGGTACCAGTAGTAATCGAAACAAAAGAAACCGAGGCAGATACCGATCAGGTTGCGATTGGTCAACAGCCAGCGCAACTGCTGCTTACTGGTGCGCGCGGACAGTTTTGGCCGCGGCGGCTGCGCCAGGCGTCCGCGTGTGGCCCAGACCCAGGGGATGAGCCAAATCAGCCCGGCGAACCCCAGCAAACGAAAGGAGACGCGCCAATCGAGACGGACCAGCATCCACGGAATGACCAGGCCGCCCAGTACCAACCCCATCCGTGTGCCAAAGTCGAACAGGCCGCAGGGCAGTCCACGCTCTGTCGAACTGAAGAGGAGGCTGACGATCTTCGTACCGCCGGGGAGATAGATGGATTCTCCGACCCCCAGCAGCAAGCGGAACAGGATCAGCATGCCGAGACTCGCCGCAAAGCCGGTAAGGCCTTGCCCGAGCGACCAGAGCACAAACGCTGCGAAATACAACCACCGTAGGTTAACCCGATCCGCAGCCCAGCCGACCGGGATTTGCAGCAGCGCGTAGGACCAGAAAAACGCCGAAAGCAGCAGGCCCTTGCTCTCCGGACCGAGCCCCAGGTCACGCGAAAGCAGGGGTAGCGCAAGCGAAAGGCTGGAACGATCGAGGTAGTTGATGAGTGAGGCGATGAAGAGCAGCCACACAATGGTCCAGCGGCCGGAATGAGCGCGGGAAAGGCTTGCGGATTCGGGAACGTCTCTTGTCATGGGTCAGCCAGGTGCCCCGCCCCACCCGTGCTCAGAGCGTCCTGAGCATCATATGGGCTGCAGGGCGAAAAGGGGAAGGATGACTCGCCTCGTGTGTGGATGTTGATGCCCTAATACTTCACCGTCTGTTTGATAGCCAATGACGGGTGCCCCACATCTCGCTCGTTTTTTGCGAGATGTGGGATTCCACA
>CAZZVD010000015.1:0-33890 GCA_964657465.1 uncultured Acetobacteraceae bacterium
CTTGTCTGCGAGTTTATCGGCGCCGAACGTCTCACGATCGAAGAAAATTTTCTGCTTGAGCCCGAGCCGGGCGAAGACCTTCTCATCATCATGCTGTGCGTAGGAAGCAACATCGATCCCGAGATCGCGGATAACGCCTTTCGCCACCGGGCTGTACACCGCTGGGCTCTCTATGGCATAGGTGCCGCCATAAGCCACCATCAATGTTTTATCGACAAGGAACTCGTTGCGCTTGGCATGTCCGCCGAAGTCGTCATGGTTTTCGAGGATCAGCACGCGCGCGGCTTTGCCCATTGCCTGATGGAAAAAGCGTGCGGACGACAGGCCGCTGATGCCACCACCCACCACGATGAGGTCAAAGGTCTCGCCGGTACTTTCCGGCGTGCCCGCGGAGCTCCAGAACGATCCGTCGCGCAACCGGTGGGCCACTTCGAACGCGCCCGCATGACTGCCGCGCAGCCCGTTTAATGCGGGGGGATCATAGCCCGGCCGGGTCTGCGGTCCGGCGGTAGCCTGCGCTAACACTCCAGGACCCGCAGCAGCACCAGCCACCGCCATAGCCGCGCCCTGCAGAAAGTCGCGGCGGGTGATGCGAGCGTCCATACCCAGTTCTTTGTCAGTCCATGCCATAAGCGAACGATTGCCTCATAAGATTGGTGAGCTCGACGGTTCTCCGCGATGTGACAACCACTGTGACAAAACGATGGTGGCCACGGAAAAAAGAAAGATCAAGGTAGCGATCGCGTTCATCTCGGGCGTGGCGCCTCGCCGAAGCCGCGACCATATCTCAAGCGGTAAAGTGTTCTCGCGGCCAATCAGGAAGAAGGTGACCGCAATCTCATCTATCGAAAGCGTAAAGACCAGCAATGCTGTGCCGATCAGTGACGTACGCAGGCCAGGCAGAACGATGCGCAGTAGCGTCTGCCATCGACTCGCGCCCAGATCGGCAGATGCTTCCTCAAGCGAACGGTCGAGCTTGGCTAACCCGGCAAGAATCTCGGTCGTGGCCACCGCCGTCAGTGCAGTCGCATGCCCCAGGATCACCGTGGTGAGGCTCAGGTGCAAGCCGCTGCTTACCGTCAATAACAAGAGCGAGATACCTGTGATCACGCCCGGCACAATGAGCGGCAGCAGCACCAGCCGTTGTAAAACCGCCTTGCCGGGAAATCGGTAACGATCGAGGGCGTAGGCTGCCGGAAAGCCGATCAGCATCGAGAGCACAACGGTCGTGACCGCGACCACGGCGCTATTCCCCACGGCGGACCACATCGCGTCATCCGCGAACAGGATGCGGTACCAGGCCAGCGTCCAATGCCGGGGCGGGAAGCCGCCGACGCCATCCCGGTTGAAGGAGTACACCACCAGCACCACGATTGGCAGGTAGAGGAACGCGTAGGCCGCGCCGGCAAATCCGATCGACAGTGCAGGCAGCACGCGCCTGCCGCGGGTCACGCGACCCTCCAGCGCCGTTCCAGCCGTTGGGTCACCGTAAGCACCAGCAGCACAATTGCCAGAATGACCAGGGCAACTGCAGCGCCGAGCGGCCAGTTGTAGTCCGCCCCGAAAAGGTTAGCCACGATGTTGGCGATCATGACGCTGCTCGGACCACCCAGCAGCAGCGGCGCCAGAAAATCACCAAAGCTCAGCAGGAAGGCAAAGGTAGCGCCGGATAGCACCCCTGGCAGCGACAACGGAACAATCACCCGGGTAAAGGTCTGCCATGACGTAGCTCCCAGGTCGCTGGAAGATTCAATCAGTTCGTGCGGAATCTTCTCAAGCGCCGCCACGACCGGCAGCACGACGAAGGGCACATAGATGTGGGTTAACGTCACGATGACCGCGAAGGGGCTGTAGAGCAGAAAGCCCAGAGGGTGGCTGGTAGCGTGACACCACTGCAAGAGGGTGTTCATCACCCCTTCGTTGCCGAAGATCACCTTCCAGGCATAGGCACGCACCAGGTAACTGATCCACAGCGGCAGAATGACGGCCTGGTAGAGGATGCGCCGATACCGGCCCGCTTGAAACACAAGAAAACAAGCCAGCGGATAGCCAATCAGCAGCGACAGCACCACCACGCAGAAAGCGATCCGCATGGAACGGAAGATGACCGTGAGATAAAGCGGAGTGTGCAACAAGTGCAGGTAGTTGGCCACTGTGAGTTGGTGAACGACCTGCTGCGCATCGTTCAGGCTCCAGAAGCTGTAGCAGAAGATGAGGCAATAGGGCACGAAGAGAAACAGGGCAATCCAGGCAAACGGAGGCAGCGCAACCAGCCATGGGGTGGTGCGCGCTCTGCCTGCTGCCATGACTATTCCTGCTCCAATGATTCGAGGGGCACGAGATCTTCAGGCTTAAACGCGAACGTGCCGCCGGTCGCGCGAACGCCGTGAACGCGGGCTGTCAGCAGTAGTCCATCCGTGCAACGGAGGCTCAACAAACTATCAGCCCCGTGGAACTGCTCACTGATTACCTCCGCAGTGAAGCGCACCAGGTCCCGCTCCGCACCACCCGCGGCACAGGGCATAATGCACTCCGGGCGGAGAGAAAATGTTTTTGCTCCATCTCTTACCCCATCTGTCACCGAGACAGGAGCAGTAAAGGCCCCGCAGTCTGCAATCCCTGCTCGCACCGTGGCCGGCACAAGGTTGCTGTTGCCGAGAAAGGTGGCGGCATACGCGGTGCGTGGCCTGGTGTAGAGATTGCGCGGTGTGCCACATTGCTCGATCCTGCCGTTGCGCAGCAGGACCACCCGATCTGAAATAGCCAAGGCCTCGCTTTGATCGTGGGTGACGAAGATGAAGGTTATGCCAACTTCGCGCTGCAGCAGCTTCAGTTCACGTTGCATTTCCAGGCGCAGGTTCGCGTCCAGCGCAGACAGCGGTTCGTCGAGCAGCAGCAAACGGGGCCGGTTCACCAGGGCGCGGGCCAGGGCCACTCGCTGCTTTTGGCCTCCACTGATCTGCCTGGGGTAGTGTGCCGCGAATCGGTCCATGCGCACTTTTGCCAGCGCGTCGTTCACCCGTGAGGTCATTTCTGCCCGCGCACAGCCGCGCACTCGCAGGCCATACGCCACGTTTTCAGAAACACTCATGTGAGGGAAGAGGGCATAACTCTGAAACACCGTATGCAGGGGACGTCGATGGGGCGGCAACGCATCCAGCCGTTGGCCATCCAGCAGCATGTGCCCTGCGGTTGGCTCTTCAAACCCGGCAAGCAGCCGCAGCAGCGTGGTTTTTCCCGAGCCGCTCTCACCCAGCAGCGTAAGAAATTCGCCCTCTGCAATGTCGAGCGATATGGACGCAAGCACGGTGTGTTCGCCAAAGCGCTTGGCCACTGAATCTAGGCGAAGAAATACTGGTGGGTCAACGGGCGAACCAGGAGTTGAGCTGCTCATGCAGCCCGCCTCACTGGCTGGCCTTTACTTCATTCCATATTTCCGTGTAGCGCGCACGCCGCGGTACGTCCGGCCAGAAGATGATCTGCTTCTGGTAGGCCTCGATGTTGTCCAGGTGGAGTGCGTGACGTTGCTCGGGTGTCATCAGACTGGCTGCCTGCGGATTGGCCGGGATGTATCCCGTGACATCACTCAGCTGCGCTTGTGTCTGCGCGGCCACCATGTAGTTCACGAACTGGTAGGCAAGGTCTTTGTGATCGCTGTCCTGGGTAATCATCAGGTGATCGATCCAGCCGGTTGTGCCTTCCGCCGGTATCTCCTCCTCGATTGCCATGCCGCCCTTGTGCAGTTGATTGGTCACCAGCGGCCAGCCCATGCCCGCGATCACTTCGTGGTTCTGAAACAGGTTGGTCAACTCGCCGCCGGTGGTCCACAACTTGCGGATGTTCGGTTTGAGCGCGATCAGCTTCGCCTTCACCTGGGCCAGTTGGGGATCGGTCAGGTGGTAGATCTCGTCGGGGTTGGTCTTGCCGAAACCCAGCACCTGCGCCGCCATATAGACGGTGGAGAGATCATCCCAGAAAGAAAGCTTGTTGGCGTATTTCGGATCCCACAGTTCCGCCCAGGTAGCCGGCGGCGTGGCGAATGCCCCTTTGACGTACAAGAGAGGATTCGGCCCCCACGTTAGCGGCACCCCATAGAGCTTGCCGTCTTGCCGCACCAATTGCCTGCTGGTAAGGGTAGGGGAGAGTTGCGCGTAGTTCGGCACTTTCGCGAGATCGAGCGGGGCCACCAGGCCGGAGCGGCTGAGCATGGTGGCTACGTCGCTTGAAGGGGAAATCACGTCGTAGTTGGAAGCAGCGCCTCCCCGTAACTTGGCGACCAGTTCGTCGCTCGAGCCCATGTAAGCAGCGCTCACCTTGCACTGGCATTGTGTTTCAAAACCTCGCAGGAACGAGGGATCCGCGTACCCCTCCCACACCAGCAGGCTCAAGGTGGGCGGCGACTTCTTGCAGCCGGAGAGTAGGGCGACCGCAGCCAGGGTGCACACAAGGAGCAGTTTGGCTGGCTTCGAATGTCTACTGAACAAGGCTGCTCCTTAGAAGTAACTGAGACCCCGAGGGCTCAGGCGCCCGCACCAACACAACCAAGGTTAGGGTTTTTTCAAAAACTACTACAAGGGTTTACCCGTGGCAACGCCTTTCCTGCCCTGACTATCCGTCCTATAATGCCCGCAGGGTTCCTCGCGCATGCTTCCTTGCTTGAAGTTCGCCTCCGTGGCCATCATGCCGTCCTGTGCGAGCGGCACCTTCTGCCGGGTGCGGTGGTTCCTGCGCTATGCGCGTGGCGAAGCCAGGCTGTGCACACCCTTCTGCGATTGTCTGCTCACCCGGTAGGCCCGCCCAGCTCTCCCGCCGGTTTGTCAAGATTGTCGATCGCCAGCCGCGAGGAGTACGCCACTGCGGGTCGCCCGCAACTTCCGCAGTTACACAGGCCCCCAGGACACGACTCAGGGCCTCATCACTGTTAGTAACGAGAGGAAACCGGATGGCTGTGTCACAGATCAGTTCTGAACCGATGTTCATCAATGGGGAATGGACGGAGGGGACTTCGGGCAAACGGATTCCTGTTTACGACCCCTCGACGGAAGAAGTGATTGCGGAGATTCCAGATGCCAGCGCGGCCGATATCCACGCCGCGGTCGCGGCAGCCCGCCACGCCTTCGATGAAGGTGGCTGGCCGCAAAGCTCGGCGCAGGAGCGAGGCCGCATCCTGTTTCGCATTGCCGCCAAACTGCGGGAAGAAGCACCACTGCTGGCGGAAATGGAATCGCGCAACTGCGGCAAGCCCATCGTGGAAGCGGAATACGACATAGCGGATGCTGCTACCGTCTTCGAGTATTACGGCGGCTTGGCCAACAAGGTTTCCGGCCTGGTGAATCCGGTGCCTGACAACGCACTGAGCCTCTCGATGAAAGAGCCGGTCGGCGTGGCCGGGCAGATCATCCCCTGGAACTATCCGCTGGGCATGGCTTCGTGGAAGCTCGCTCCTGCGCTCGCTGCTGGCTGTACGTGTGTGCTCAAGCCGGCAGAGCAGACTCCGCTCACCATGCTCAAGCTGGCTGGCTGGCTGAGTGAATGCGGTGTGCCCGCCGGCGTGGTCAATGTGGTCACCGGGCTCGGAGAAACTGCAGGCGCGGCCATCGTGGCCCACCCTGGGGTCGATAAGGTCGCGTTCACGGGGTCTGCCTCTGTAGGCAAGATCATCATGAAGTCCGCGGCCGACACGCTGAAGCGAGTCACGCTGGAGCTGGGTGGTAAATCCCCCAACATCTTCTTCGAGGATGCGGATTTCGAGGCCGCCATCGATGGTGCGCTGTTTGGTGTTTTCATCAACCAGGGCGAGGTTTGTTCGGCGGGCAGCCGCATCCTGGTGCAGCGTTCGATCTATACCAAATTTGTGGAGGCCATGACCGAGAAGGCGCGCACTATCAAGCTAGGCGCTCCCCTCGATCGTGCCACCAAAATGGGCCCGCTGGTCAGCCGTGAGCAGTACGAGCGGGTCTCCGCCTATCAGCAACTCGGCAAGTCTGAGGCGAAGCTGGCGCTGGGTGGCGGTCGCCCAGCTTCGCTGCCGCACGGCTACTACGTCGAGCCCACAATCTTCTACGATGTTGACAACTCATCCCGTATTGCGCGCGAAGAGATTTTTGGCCCCGTCGCTTGCGTGATCCCGTTTGACGATGAGCGCGAGGCCTTGAAGATCGCCAATGACAGCGCCTTCGGCCTGGCCGCGGCGGTTTGGTCGCGCGACATCTATCGCGCCCTGCGCATGGTCAAGGCAATCCGTGCAGGCATCGTCTGGGTGAATCATATGCAGCCCACCTGTGTGGAAGCGCCCTGGGGCGGCTTTAAGCAGTCAGGCTTCGGCAGGGAACTGGGCGTACACGGCATCGACGAGTATCTCGAAACCAAGCAGGTATACATCAACCTCAACGAGTCGCCGATTGGATGGTATTGACATGCCTAACATTCGTCTGCAGACGGAACTTCCAGGTCCTCAGTCACGTGCCCTGATGGCGCGCCGGTCGCAAGCCATTCCGCGCGGCGTGTATGCCGGTACGCCCTTGTTCGTGCGCCACGCCGAGGGCGCGATGCTCGAAGATGTGGATGGCAACCGCCTTATCGATCTGGGTGGCGGCATCGGGTGCACCAACGTCGGCCATCGCAATCCCCGCGTTGTGGCCGCGCTGCGCAGGCAGATCGATGCTTTTCTCCATCTCTGTTTCCAGGTCACCGGATACGAAAGCTATGTGGCCACGGCAGAAAAGCTGAACCAGCTCACGCCGGGAAACTTCGCCAAGAAGACGTTCTTTGTGAACAGCGGCGCCGAGGCGGTGGAGAACGCAGTCAAGATCGCGCGCGCCTTCACTGGCCGCCCTGCAGTGCTATCGGTCGAAGATGGGTTTCACGGGCGCACCATGCTTGGCTTGTCGCTTACCAGCAAGACGCACCCGTACAAAGAAGGCTTCGGCCCATTTCTGCCGGATGTCTACCGGATTCCTTTCGGCGTGCCGGCGAACGCGCGGTTATCGCGCCGCGGCCCGATGACCGAGGGGCAAGTGGCCGAGATGCTTGATCAGACCTTCCGCCGGGTGGTCGCTGCGGATTCGATTGCCGCGATCGTGGTGGAACCGATCCTGGGCGAGGGCGGCTTCATCGTGCCGCCAGCCGGATTCCTGCCCGCTCTGGCGAAAATTTGCCGCGAGCGCGGCATCGTATTCGTGGCCGACGAAGTACAGACCGGCTTCGGCCGCACCGGCGAGTTGTTTGCCTCGACTTACTTCGGTCTCGAGCCCGACTTGCTGCTCACTGCCAAGTCGCTTGGCGGCGGCATGCCGCTGGCGGCGATCACCGGCCGCGCGGAGATGATGGATGCTCCCGGGCCCGGCGGGTTGGGTGGCACTTTCGGCGGGAACCCCGCCGCCTGCGCTGCGGCGCTGGCCGTCTTCGAGGAGTTTGCCGATGGCACATTGCTGGCGCGCGCCCGCTGGCTCGGAGAGAAATTCCAGGAGCGGGCGACCGCCTGGCAGCGGCAACATGCATTCATCGCCGATGTGCGCGGCGTGGGCGCCATGCGGGCAATCGAGTTTGTGGATCGGGATGGCGCACCCATTGCCGCGCCCGCGAAAAAGCTGGTGCAGCATTGCCTTCACCATGGGGTCCTGCTGCTGAATGCAGGCACCTATGACAACATCATCCGCTTGCTCATGCCCTTGACGATTACCGATGAACAATACGAAGAGGCTCTGCGCGTGCTCGAAGAGGGGCTGAGCGCAGCCGCGGCGACCTTAGGTGACCTGGCGGCAGTTGCGCACTGAGAACTAGTTCACTCAATCCGTAACAACCTGGGGTGCCCCATATCTCACGACGGCTTTTTGTCGGGAGATGTGGGAATTCACAATCTTGAATCGAAGACTTTGCGAGGCAGCTTAGTGGTGGGTGCAAAATTGCAGGCGACTATCCGTTAATTCCCACATCTCCCGACAAGAAGCCGTCGTGAGATATGGGGCACCCCAGGTTGTTACGGATGAGCGTTTTTTGTTGGGCAGAGGAATAGACGGAATGTTAAAGCTTGCCTGCAGTGATTTGATTGTGAGCCATGCTTGGATCGGGAACCAGAAGGTTGCGTCGAGCGACGGCGCCTGCTTTGCGGTGACCAATCCAGCCGATGGCTCTGTAATTGCGACGGTTGCCGATTGCGGAGCTGCGGAAGCTGCCGCTGCTGTCGACGCCGCAGACCTCGCGTTCGCCAGTTGGCGCAAGTTGTTGGCGAAGGACAGAGCCCAGCATCTGCAAGCCTGGCTCGCCATGGTGCGTAAGCACGCGGATGACCTGGCGAAGTTGATCTCGCTCGAACAAGGCAAACCGCTGAGCGAGAGCCGGGGCGAGGTAGCCTACGGCGCTGCTTACATCGAGTGGTTTGCTGAAGAAGCGAAGCGTATCTATGGGGAGCTCATCCCGGAGCCGGCGCAGGGTCGCAGGATCCTGGTGAGCAAAGAGCCGGTCGGTGTGGTGGCGACGATCACCCCGTGGAATTTTCCTATTGCCATGCTGGCGCGCAAAATCGCTCCTGCGCTTGCCGCTGGCTGTACCGTCGTCGCCAAGCCTGCGGAAGACACGCCCTTGTCGGCCCTGGCGCTGGCATACCTGGCGTGCGAGGCCGGCATCCCTGCCGGCGTCATCAACGTGGTGCCGACGTCGCGGGCACGTGCGGCGGCGGTGGTCGATCCCTGGCTGGCGGATGTGCGGGTGCGCAAGCTCTCCTTCACCGGATCGACCCCGGTAGGCAAGCATCTCGCCCAGGGAGCGGCTTCCACGGTGAAGCGCTTGTCTCTGGAACTGGGCGGGAACGCTCCCTTCATCGTTTTCGAGGACGCCGACCTGGATGCGGCGCTGAGCGGCCTGATGGCCTCAAAGTTCCGCAATGCCGGCCAGACCTGTATCTGCGCCAACCGTATCTACGTGGCCGATGCCGTTTATGACGAGTTCGCGGCCAGGGTGGTGAAGGCTACCGCGGCCTTGCGCGTCGGGGCGGCTGGCGGCGAGGCAGAGATCGGCCCGCTGATTAACGGGAAAGCCGTTGAAAAGGTGGAGCGGCACATCAGCAACGCCGTGGCCCACGGCGCCCGCGTTTTGCTGGGAGGCAAGCGCCACGCGCTGGGTCAACACTTCTTTGAGCCGACGGTGCTGGCCGACGTAAATGCGTCGATGGATGTGTCCTGCGAAGAAACGTTCGGCCCCGTGGCGCCATTGTTTCGCTTTCACACCGAAGAGGAAGTGATCACGGCTGCGAACGCCACACCATTTGGCCTGGCCGCATATTTCTACGCGCGCGACTTGGCTCGCGTGATGCGCGTTTCGGCTCAGTTGCAGGCAGGGATTGTGGGCGTTAACGAGGGCGCGGTCTCGACCGAGGTGGCTCCCTTTGGGGGCGTGAAAGAGTCTGGCTACGGCCGCGAGGGTTCGTCGCATGGCATTGAGGAGTATCTGCAAATGAAATATGTATGCCTGGGCGGTCTGAGCTAATCCGAATCAGCGGTTCAGCGCGCCACTACAATAGAAGCGAAGGGGAACACAGATGAGCGAGATTGTAGCGTCTCCCGAAGTGGCCATGACCAGCGAGGAAGTGGTCGCCTGGACGAAAAAGCTGAATTACGGCACGTGGAAATACCAGAAGAGCTGGAATCCGCTGCACGTGGTCGATGCCGAGGGGTGCTACTTTACCGACGGAAACGGCAAGCGATACCTGGATTTCTCCGCGCAGCTCATGTGTTCGAATCTCGGGCATAAGAATCAGGCCGTCATCGCTTCCATCCAGGAGCAGGCGGGCAAGCTGGCCTACATCATGCCAACCTATGCAACGGACACGCGGGTTGAACTGAGCCGGCTGTTGCTCGAAGTGTTGCCGGAGGGCCTGAACAAGTTCTTCTTCACCACCTCAGGCACGGATGCGAACGAAGCGGCCTTCAAGATCGCTCGCATGTACACCGGGAAGACCAAGATCATCGCCCGTTACCGCTCGTACCATGGCTCAACGATGGCTTCGATAGCCGCGACCGGCGATCCGCGTCGCTGGCCGATGGAGCCGGGCGGCAAAGGCCAGGGCTTCTTGTTCGCGCCGGAAGTGAACTGTTACAAATGCCCCATCAGGCACACGTATCCGGGTTGTGGCATCGCCTGCGCCGATTACCTGGCGCACATGATCGAGAACGAGCATGATGTAGCCGCGGTGATTGTGGAGCCGGTCGTCGGCACCAACGGCGTTCTGATTCCGCCGCCCGAGTACATGCCGAAACTGCGCGAGATATGTGACCGGTCCGGTGTCTTATTGATCGCCGATGAAGTCATGTCCGGCTGGGGCCGGACAGGCGAATGGTTTGCCATGAACCATTGGGGGGTAAAGCCGGATATTCTCGTGACGGCCAAAGGCATTACCGCCGCTTATGTGCCGCTCGGTCTCTGCGCGACGACTGAAAAGATCGCCGAGTTCTTCGAAGATCACTTCTTCGCTCACGGTCACACCTACGAAGCGCATCCCATGACGCTGGCCCCGGCCGTAGCCGCCATCCGCGAGATGCAGCGAATGGACCTGGTGAAGCGTTCGCGCACCATGGGCCATTACCTGGGAGAGAAGCTACACGCATTGAAACCGAAGCACCCATCGATCGGAGAAGTGCGCGGCCTGGGGCTTTTCTGGGCTCTCGAAATGGTGAAGGATCAGGTCCTGAAGACCCCCTTCAACACCAAGCAAGACAAGGTGGATGGCAAGGTTGCCGTCGTGGAGCGGGTAGCTGCCGACATGATGAAGCGCGGCGTCTCCATTCAGGCATGGATCAGCCATTTCGTGATCGCGCCACCCCTCATCATCGAGAAGAGCGAAATCGATCTCGCCGTCGACCAACTGGATCAGGCGCTCCATATAGCCGACGAAGCAATCAACGCCTAACTAACCTTGTGACCGCCGGTTACGAATCCCACTCCTTCTAACGCCGGAGATCGGCCGCCAGCAGACGGTGGAAGAGGTGCTCCCCAGCCTCGCGCCGAACCGACAACCGTCCCGCACCGTAAGCCCGGGAGTGCAGCCCACGCTGCACTGACTCGCAGATATCAACATCCTCGGCCTGCACCCGGTCACTCACGGCAACGCTCTGCACATTCAGCTGCTCCCGGCTCGGACTGGTATCCGCAAAGAAGAAATCAAAAATAACTTCGCACCGGTCCTCCCCAAGCGGCAACACCAGATTCGTATCCATCACTCCTTCATACACATTGATCATGAAGTTGGGATAGAGCCAGTAGTACCAGGCCCTGTTCCCGGTCCGGGTCTGGGCCACGGAGACATCCTCGGAAGCAACCAGAGGGCTCGACTGCAGCGACCATCGTTCCCCGTTCTCAATCGTGTATGCGCTGTAATCGAGCACACTATTCAGAGACTTATGCAGGTGGGGCACGTGGTAGCCGCCATCAAGGTAATTGTCGACGTACACTTTCCAGTTGCAAGCCAGCTGGTAGCGCTTGCGCGCAAAAAAACCGAGCCCGCTCAATGCCAAAGGAGCGACGCGGGGCGCCAGATCGCCGAGAAAGCTGGTGAGCGCAACCGGTTCCTTGCCCAGGTTGACCAGGACAAAGTTTTCCCAAATGGCTGCTCTGACCGGCACCAAACCATTGGCGCTACGGTCAAAGTTGCAAACGCCGGCGAACTCGGGAGTCCCTTTCAACGCCCCATCCAGACCATAGGTCCAGCCGTGGTAGGGGCAGCGAAGCTGCTGGGCGACGCCGCAGGGAGCTGTGGCCACAGCCGCCGCATGATGCCGGCAAACGTTGTAGAACGCGCGCAGAACCTGATCGGCGCCACGCACCACCACCAGCGGCTCCCCCGCTAGCTCAAAGGTGAAGAACTGCCCGGGCGCCGCTACCTGATCCGTTCGTCCGACAGCGATCCAGTTGTTCCCAAACACCTGCGCCTTCTCGAGCGCGCCAATGCGCTCGTCGGTATACCAGGCTGCTGGGATGGTAAGTGCCTCCGCCAAGGGCGCGCTCTCATCATAGAGAGCCAACAGATTGGCAGTACTCAATGCGGTGCGGCTCATAACGCTGGCTCGCTGAGCGCCAGGGCTGCCGCGCGAGTGATGGACTGTTGGCCGCGCCGATACACCAGCACACCCGTAATCAGCAGCACCGCCGTCATCACCAGGATTTTCGTGAGCGCGATCCCCGGATTCTTTTCATCCTCGGCCGGGAACAGCGAAAGCACAATGGCAAACGCAGTCGAGAAAAAGCCAGTACACGCCAGCACGATCGCCACGGGTTTGCCGCCCGGCAATCGAATCGTATCCGGCAGGTAAGGCCGGCCCTGCAGCCGGATCATCGACGCAAAGACAAACAGATAGGGAATGAAGTAGGCGATGAGGCTCATGGTCACCAGCAGATCGTACGCGCTCCTGACCGAAGTGCCCGCCTGGCTGATTGCGCCAAAAAGCATCCCTGCCAACCCATAGAGGACAATCGCCACATACGGCGTGTGCCACCGAGGATGCACCCGTGCGAACGCCGAGGGCAGGTAGTGGTGGATGCCGACGACGAAAGGCAGCCGCGCCGTGGAACTGAGATACGCCGCCGCTGCCCCCACATTGCTGACCGCCACTAAAATTGCCAATGGTGCGATCAATCCAACGAAGCCCAGCCGCCGGCAAAGAAAGTCAACAGCAGTCATAAACCCACCGAGCCCGCTGATGCGGCTCGAAGGCAGCGCGACCAGCATCGCCGCGGTTCCAGCAAGATACGCAACGGTAATGATCACGCCAGCCACCAATAGCGAGCGGGGCACTACGCGGCGTGCGTCTTTGATTTCATCTCCCATGAACGACGCGCACTCCGAACCGCTGAAGGCAAAGAAAATCGTTGACCAGAAAATAAGATCCTTTACATGCGCATGAGGAACGGCACTGGCCAGTGTGAAGCGGGTAGCGGACCCAAACCGTGCGAAGGAAGCAGCTCCCAATCCAATCAGGCACAAGACCGGCAGGCCCATGCCGATGCCGCCAAGATTGTTAAGCCACTTGCCCGTACCCAGGCCCACCACATTCAGTAGAGTGATTACGGCCAGCATAATCACCGTGAACAAGAGGAAGTACATGTTGCGGTTGGAGAGGTAAGCGGCGCGAGGACTAAGGAAAAGCAGGCTGCTGGCCGCGAAATAAAGCACCGCGGAAAAGTAGGGTAGATTGCTCATCCAATAAGTCCAGGCGGCCATGAAAGCAGCAAACTCGCCATAGGCTTCGCGCGTCCAGATGTACAGCCCGCCTTCCTGCGGATAGCGCGAAGAAAGCTCGAGCACGCATCCTGCGAGAGGCAGAAAAAAACCAAACCAGGCAAACACCCACAGCGCCAACGCCGATGGACCAGAGGCTGCAGCGGTCGCGATCCAGCGCAGGCTGAGGCCGCTGACGATATAGAACAGCACCAGATCGCGAAACCCGAGTTCTCGCTTCAGCTTTGCTGTGATCATCCGGTTCCACTTATGCCATGTCGTTCAGAACGGCCATGGCGGCGTTGCGCCCGTTGATCCCGATCACGCTTCCGCCGGGGTGGGTGCAAGCGCCGCAGAGATACATGCCAGGCATTGAGGTCCGTGCCGCAAGCCGATGGCTCCACATGTTGCCGGGGAGGCACTCGCCCTGGAAGATGTGTCCCCCGGTGAGTCCGACCTTTTCCTCGATATCCGGCGGCCCGATCACCTGGGCATCGAGCACGGCGTCGGGCAGGTTGCTACAGAAGCGGCCAATGGAGTCGAACGCCAGTTTACGCACCCGAGCTCGATGGTCGTCCCACGATCCGTCTGCAAATGTATGAGGTACGTATTGCGCGAAGACGCTCATGGTGTGCTGGCCCGCAGGAGCAACGCTCGCATCGTGCACGCTTTGGAAGTAGATTTCGCACCAGAGCTGTTCCGGCAATTCAGCGCGCTGGTTGGCCGCGTAGCCGGCCTTCCATTCCGCATGAGTAAGGGGTGCGTTGATCTGGCCATAGTGATGGGGTTGATCCTGCCCGGGACGCGCGAGGAAATCCGGCAGCGCGCGCAGCAGCACATTCAGCTTGACCGTACACCCCTCGATGGAAAGACCCTCGACCTTGTCTCGAAAATCAGGGCTGGCAGTCTTGCCCAGCAGGCGAAGCGTGACCACCGGGTCCGCATTGGAAATCACCACGGGTGCGCGCATGCGTTCGCCGCTGGCCAGCAGCACTCCCTTACCGGGCTCAATCTCTGCCACCGCCACGCCCGTGGCTACCACCGCCCCGGCTTCCCGCGCCGCATCGCAGAAAAAGAAAGACACCATGCCCATCCCACCCTGCACGTAGCCCCACATCCCCGGCATTCCACCCAACCGGCCCGACGAATGGTGATAGCGAATGGAAGCAGTGCCAGCATCAAAAGGGCTGGCTTTGGTGCCGATCACGCCCTGCCCCAGATAGGCATACTGCAGGCGCTCATCTTCGATGTAGTGCTGCATCATCTCGGCCATCGACCACTCGAAGAGGACCTTCCGTGCCTCTTCATCGCTGCCCAGGCGAGCGTCTATTTCTTCGGCTGAGGGTGCGTCTCCGATCCAGACATCGCGCTCACCCGCTGGGCGCAGTGCATCGCGCAGCCTCTTGATAACTGAGGTCATGGCTCTCCAGCCAGCCACATCGCGGGGCGCGAAGCGGCGGATTTCTGCTTCGCAGGCATCGTCGTCATCCCACAACTGCACGCTGGCGCCGTCAAGAAAAGGAACGAACAGGCCATTAACCGCGGGCGTCCAGTGGAACCCTCGTTGTGGCAAGCCAAGCTCTTCAATCACGCGAGGGTGAAGCAATCCCGCCAGGTAGGCACAGGGAGACATGCGCACACCGGGGAAGGGTTCTTCGATAGTGCAGGCGCCGCCGACGCGGGCTCGGCTCTCCAGCACGAGAACGCTTTTGCCGGCGCGCGCGAGGTAGGCCGCGCAGGCCAGGCCATTGTGGCCGGCGCCGACGATGATGGCGTCCCACGTGCGCGAAGCGAGTTCGGCCAGCGGAGCGGGGAGGCCGATCTCGCCGAGAACCGCGGCTGTGGGTGATGTTGGCGATTGCATGGGTATGGCGAACGGTACCATTCTGTAACGCGGCGAGGCAATTGTTTGTTAGTAACGCCCCCGCAGGCGGTTCAGTTCCCGGCGGTTGCGCTTGGAGGGCTTTCCCGCAGCGATGACTTCGAAGCGAGGCATGGCTTTCCGTTCTTCCGCTGCCTGCAGCCGTGCGGCCCGGCTGGCCTCAGTCTCGCGATAGAGGGTCTGAGCAACCGGCGCCGGGCCACGCACCTCGCTGAGCAGTAGCACTTCCACCTGGAATTCTCCGCCTTCATTCTTGATCTGCAGCAGGTCGCCGACGCGCACCGGCCGTGCACTCTTCGCGGGTTGTTGGTTGGAGGTGATGCGGCCCAACTCACAGGCCTTTGCGGCCAGAGCGCGCGTCTTGAAAAAGCGCGCGGCCCAGAGCCACTTGTCCATGCGTACTTCGGCCATAGCTCATTTTCATACACGGGCAGCCCGCTGGCCAAATCCAGAGTAATCACCCTGCTCATCAGGATTCGAGCGCTTGCCCCCTGGTCTCCGGCAGGAATAGCACACCCACAATCATGAGCAGGTACGCGCCCGACCCAAAAAGAGAAATAGCGGTTCCCAGCGAGGCACGAGCGCTCACGTACCCGACCAGCGTGGGAAAGATGGCGCCGACGCCGCGCCCCAGATTGTAGGCGAAGCCGGCGCCCGAAGCGCGCATTTGCGTAGGGAATAGTTCGCTGAAGTAAGCGCCCATGGGGCTGAAGGAGCCCGAAGGGAAGAAGCCCAAAGGAAACCCCAGCACCAACATCAAATGATTCGATATGGGAAATGCGCAGTAGAAGACAACGGCGAGGAACGAGCAAACAGCAAACAGGATCAGTGTCTGCCTGCGTCCAAGCCAGTCGGACAAGTATGCGGCGGTGAGGTAGCCACAGAACGCGCCCGCGATCACCACGCATAGATAGCCGCCCGTGTTGAGGGTGCTCAGCCCGCGCGCAGTTTTCAGGTAAAGCGGCAGCCAGGTGGTGACGGCGTAGTAGCCGCCCTGCGCGCCCAACGCTAACAGCGCAGTCAGGAGCGTAATCCGCAATTGCCCGGCTGCGAAGATGTCGAGCACCTTCGGCTTTTGCTTTTGATTGCGGTAGACCTCGGGTTCCTCTACCTTGCCGCGCATATAAACCACGAGCAGCGCCGGCAGGATGCCGATCCAGAACATGATGCGCCAGGCCCATTGGTGCGGCACATGGGAGAAGAGAATCGTGGATAACAGAACGCTGATGCCCCACCCGATGGCCCAACCCGCCTGTACCGTGCCCACGGCTCGCCCGCGAAAGCGTGCCCGGATGGTCTCTCCCATGAGCGCTGCGCCGACGGCCCACTCCCCGCCAAAACCCAGGCCCTGCAGCCCGCGCACAACCAGCAGTTGCCAGAAGTTCTGGGTAAAGCCACTCAGGAAGGTGAAGAAGGCGAACCAGAAGATGGTGAGCTTCAGCATGCGCACACGGCCTACCCGATCGGCAAGAACGCCCGCCACCCAACCGCCAAGCGCAGAGAGCAGCAGCGTCGCCGTGCTGAGCAGCCCTGCCTGCCCCTTCGAGATGTGCCACTCGAGCAGCAGGGTGGGCAGCACCAGGCTGTAGACCATGACGTCCATGCCGTCGAGCAACCATCCGCCAAAGGTGGCGATAAAGGCATGGCGCTCGGTGGCTGAGAGCTGCCGCATCCACCACACCTGGGACGGCGGCACGGTTTCCACTTCAGGCGCGGGTTGCATAGCCATCAGGATCCTCGTTTACTGCGCTGCCTTCTGCGCCTCTGCAGGGTTCGCTGGTTCTGCGCTTGAATCGGTCATGTTCGACGGCAGCACAGGGCGGTCACGATCGACCGACCACTGCACGCCGTCGAAGAAATCTTTCTGGGTGTGTGTGATCTTGTATTTGCCCTGGGTGAAGTATTCGAGGTGGGCACGATCAAACGCCAGGCCCGCCGAAGCGACCAGGTGCAAAAATGCGCCGTAAGCCGTTTCGTCAGGAGCCTCGGTATATCCATCATCGTAGGTGATATCCGGATACCGCAGCATGAAGCTATCCAGAGCATCCGATTCGCCGGCCGGCTTATCGCCCTTCAGCGCCATATAGATACGGGTACCTTTGTAAATTGGCTGCTGATAGCCGTACACATCAAAACGTTGGAAGCGGGCGTAGCGGTCGTTCATGCTGGCGTTCAACGCAAGCACGCCGGGCGTTTTAGCCATGTTGTCCACAATGCGGTCACGCAATGCATAAGAAACCGTCTTTGTGTCTTTATGATCTTCGTCGCCGAGGTAAAAGAGGCTGGTGAACCAACCGCGGGGAACCCAGTTGTTGCGGCCATACTCCGCCTCAGTACGGGTAATGACCCACGCCGCATATTCCGAGAAGGGCTGCACCCATTCGTGGGTGGGATAGCCGTGAGGATTAAGGAAAGCATCCGGCAGCCATGCCTGCCAAAGCTGACGGCGCGTGGAGGACTCGGGGTAGATCGGGTTAGGATCCCACTGCGCGCTCGTGAGGTCGGCGGAAAGAGACGCGTGGTAACCCGGATGCAGCATGAAGTTGGGCGTGATATGCGCCAGTTCGATCGAGAGTTGTGCGCCGTCGACGTTGGTAATGGGATGAATGACGACGTTTACCTTCTTGAGCGAGTCGCGGGTAGCCGGATCGGTCACCAGTTGCTCAGCCAGCCTGAGCAGATGGCTGGTGCTCGAAACCTCGTTGGCGTGCTGGCGGCCGGAGTAGATGATGACGGCTTTCAGCGTGGTCTCCTTGGCCAGCGATCGTAGTTCAGAGGGTGAGGGCAGCAGCATGTCCGCAGCCCACATGTCACGCCCCAGGTAGGTCTTGCCCATCCAATACACGTTGACCCCAGGGTAGGTGGAAAGCCGGCTCAGGAGGTGTTCGCTGTGCGCGGGATCAATGGGCATATCCCAGGAGACGAAGTGACCGCTGCCATCGACCGGCTCGGGCGTAAAGTCTGTGATCTGTGGACGCGGCCTGGCGGGTGCGGCCACCGCCATCTCCGCAGGCACAATCTCGTTCTTGGTGTGGCTGCCGGTACCCGCTTCCAGTGGCAATTCAAATTCAAAGCGCAGGTTGTTCAAGTGAGGGTAGGCGAAAGTGTCTGCGTAGATGCCGGCGGCATGCATCCTGCGCAGCCAGTCGATCTGCGAGGTCGCCTGCTGTACGGAGAGAATGCTGTGCTCCACCACATCTTTCTGCGTCTCGGTAATCCAGCGATCGTAATCGTCATTCCTGTAGTCAGCGGCGATGCGCCAGGTGAACGCGTGCACGGCTTTGTCATCCGCGCCGAGGCGAGCCGCGACCAGGCGAGCATCGCCCGCCTTGAGTGCAGGCAGCTCGCGCGATTGTTCATGCGGGTTCGGATCGCCTTCGATCTTCCACGCAAGGTTTACCTGGGGAAAGCCCGCGTCTTTGGCGTAGTACTCGATGCGCACATGCCCGTCCTGCCCCTCGACTGAGGGATACGAGACCGGCAGGATGCGGCCCATGTAGTCCATTTTGCCGGTCGCCATCAGGTCGCCCATCATGTAGAAGAAGTTCTGTGTCGAGAAGAATGTATCCTCCTGCAACGCTTCGAGCGAAGAGATGCGCTCCTGGTCAACACCGATTTCGTAGTCGGGCTCGCTCATCTTGAATGAGATTTTGAGCGTATCGAACAGTGGCTGGTACTCAACCTTAGGCTTGCCGTTATTTTGCTGAACGATCAGTTTGAAAATGCGCGGCAGCGTGTCTGTCTGATAATGGTCCCAGAAGTATTCCGGGTCCGTCTCGATACGCTGATCGAGCAGGGACGTGCTGCCGCAGGTCAGCGTCACCCAGCCTGTAGTCACATTGACGTTTTCATAATGGGGGAACTGGTTGCTGTAGGGCCGGGAGACTGTCTTGATCGCGAAGTCCTTCTTCAGGATTTCTGCCCCCGCGGCATTCCAGGCGTGCACCGTGTAGGTGGGCGTGCCTGCGTCTGCCTTTTGCGCCAGCTCAATACTGCCGAGCGGAATCTTCAGATCGCGCGCCAGTACTTCATCGACAGGAAATAGTTCTTCGCCCCAGCGCGAGACCGCGCCCATGCTCGAAAGCTTTTCAGGATCAGTGTAGGGGGCAAACTCGATTTTCATTTTCGCAACGTGTTTGCCTTTCAGGTCTGGCTCAATCTCATCCACCAGCCAGCTATAGCCTTGCTTGTAAGCGCTCAGCACATGCACATCAGTCTTCTGCGGATCTGCTCCGGCGCTTTTGAGCATGGCAAGGATTTCGTCACGCAATTTGACGCGCATCGCGGGGCCTTCGCTGACGCGGGCCTGCAGCACGATGGGGGCCTGCTTTTCAATCTTTGCGGCGGCTGCTTGCACCGCATCGACCAGGCGCTTGCCTTCCCACGGGATGGTCAGGTCTTCGGCGAAGGCAGGCTCATGGCGCTGATAAGGGATGAGAGCAGAGTTGTTGTGCAGGTCAGGATCTGCGTCGCAACACTTGGTGCCGGCGTGGAGAGTGCCCGTCGCTACCTCAACGTTGGCCGTGTGCAGTTTCTGCGCGAGTTGATCGCGAATAAACTGTTTGAGTTTAGGATCAGCTTCGTCCAAATCGACTTCTGCCCGCACTGAACTGACGGTCTTGCCCTGTGCTGATTTCGCAATGTCATTTGCCCAGGTATCCAGGTGGTACAGCGCCACGGCAGCTTGCCCCGCGCTCGAGCGCAGCGAGAAAAAGCGCTGCACGTCCAGCCGCATTTCGTCGGTGGACTCGTATTTCTTTGAAGGCTCCCACAGGTAAGGCAGGTGCTCCGATCCATACGAAAGGGCAGCCGTCTGCCCTTTGGCATCGCCGCGCACCAGCAGCGCCGGGCTTTTACCGAAGGCGCGATCCACCGCGCGCAGCTCGCCTTCTCCTGGTTGGAGCGTGCCGAGTTCCGGTGACTGCGCATGAGTGTATTGCCCGGGCAAAATCTTTTCCAGATCCGCACCGCCCGGCGCTCCCAGCAGGTTGCGCTCGTGATCGCCCAACAGCGAGCCTTCTGCCACCACAGGAATTCCGTTAGCCTGGGTTGGCGCGACGCCCGAAGCAGGAAAGGCGAGAGGCAGCGTGATGCCGACACTCTCAAAGGCGAGGCGGGCTGCGAGGTTGGCCTGCGCCACGCCCGGGTCGCCGGCACTCACGTAGAGGCGCGCGGCCACAGACGAGGGCACCATCTTTTTGGGTGAGCCGGAGAGTAGACCCTTGTATGTGTAGAGCGCGCCGAGGTCGAGCAGGCGCACGTCATCCGCCGGCGTCTCGGGCATGGCAGCCAGGGGACGAGGCGGTGCGGCTCCGGTAGGAATCACCAGGGGCGCCGCGTTGGGCAGTTCGATTTGCCAGACACTCGCGGCGGTAGCGACAGTCACCGCCGCGTCGGGGGAGGGAACAATAGCCTTGCGGATCCCGGCTGCTTCCGCAGTGCCCGTGATGCGAAAAATTGCCCGTTGGATACCGGGTTTGTTGTTGATGTAGGTAAGGCCGATCAGTTCCGCATGTGCTGGTAACTTCGCAGCAGAAAGCTTTTCATTGATCGCCTCGGCGAGCGTGCTCAACCTGGGACCGGGAATCGACCATTGATACGGAGCGCGGGCGGCGTAAGCATTGGTCGCGGCCAACAGGCCCAGCGCATCGGCGCCTACAAAGGCGAGGCCGTCGCGCACAGCGAATACGCCGCCTTCTCCGAGTTGAAGCTGCGCCAGGCTCCCTTCCAATTCGGCTGCTTGTGCGGCCGGCAGTGCACTGCGGCCGAACCACAAGCTGGCTGCTTGCGGCGAGCA
The DNA here is from genome assembly GCA_964657465.1 of uncultured Acetobacteraceae bacterium. GTDB lineage: Bacteria > Acidobacteriota > Terriglobia > Terriglobales > Acidobacteriaceae > PALSA-350. Next base: position 20,887 of record CAZZVD010000015.1, read on the forward strand.
CTGCGCGTGGAATGCACTGCTGCCGGAAACTGTGGTGACCAGGGGAAGGGTGATGCCGCTGGTTTCGTAGCCGAGGCGCGCGGCAAGGTTCGCAGCAGCCGTGTTGGTCCCTTCATCGGAATTGTCGGGAACGAGGATGTGCGCGCACACCGCGTCGGCAATCGCATCATTGTTGGTGTCGTGGAGTAGCGAGCCAGACTGGAACGCATCTTCCAGCAGCGAGGCTTTAGGCTGCGGGGCCGGGGGAGCTGGTTTCGCCTGTTCGGCGGCTCCGGCGGCAAGCGTGGTTCCGAGGGCAATCGTAGAAAGAAGAGTCCGGATGAGATACATGAAAGCCTCCGTGGGGGAGTTTGGACTTGATGGCCCGATACCGACAGCGGTGGTTGCCTATGGAGAAGGTGGAAGGGAAGCTCTTCTACTTGAAACAAAGTGAGAAGACGCCAACACGGTTACAAATTAAATCGCTGGCGGGGGCCGCTACACAATCTCAGGACGGTTTACCCCAACCGCCCCCGCCCGGTGTTTCTATGCGAATGCGGCTGCCTTTTTTCACCTGCACGCTGCACTTGGAGGGCAGAACCTGCACCTTGCCTTCCTCAGTGGTCAGTTGAGCACTGCCGCTCTTTCCCGGCTCACCGTCTGCCAGGCCGTATGGCTGAAACTTCCGCCGATCGCAAAGCAGCGTCAGTTGCGCATCGGTCAGGAGTTCGACCTCGCGCACAAGGCCATCGCCTCCTCGAAATTTTCCCGCTCCTCCGGAGGAAGGCCGATAGCCATACGAAACAACCCGAAATGGATACGCGTACTCCAAAGCCTCCACCGGCGTATTCAACGAATTCGTCATGTGGCAATGGACACCGGAGATGCCGTCCATTCCAGGACGAGCGCCCATGCCGCCAGCAGTGGTCTCGTAGTAAGTGAAAGGCTGGTTCCTGCGAGGATCGAAGCCACCCACGGTGAGATTGCTCATGGTGCCGTAGCTGGCCGCCGGCACCCGGAGCGGAACTGCTTTGGCCAACGCCCTGAGCAATACATCGACTATCCGTTGCGAAGCCTCGACATTGCCGCCGGCCACGGCCGCCGGCATACGGGCATTCACGATGGTGCCTTCCGGAGCGAGCACCGTCACCCCGTACATCAAACCCGCGGTAGCCGGGGCATCCTCGGCCAACAAGCAGCGCAGCACATAGAAACAGGCTGAGTAGCTGATCGCATAGACCGCGTTGACGCTGCCGCCTGCCTGGGGATCAGAACCAGCGAAATCAATGACGATTTTGCCTTCACCCGGCTGAATGTGGATGGCGACGGCTATGCGAATGGGCCGCTCGGTGATGCCATCATCATCCAGGTAGTCTTCGGCAGTAAATGTGCCCGCGGGCAACTGTCGAAGTTCGGAACGCATAAGCCGGTCGGAGTAGTTGAGCAACTCTTCGGTGAGCGCGTCGATGGTGGTGAGTCCATACTTCTGCACCACCTCGAGCAGTCGTTGCTCGCCCACCTTACAAGCGCCGATCTGCGCGACAAGATCGCCTTCACGCTCTACTGGCGTGCGCACATTGTGCAGAATCAGGGAGAGCACTTCGTGGTCGATCTTGCCCCCACGTACCAGCCGGATCGGCGGGATGCGAATGCCTTCCTGAAATATCTCCTGTGCCGGGCCCATGGATCCCGCGAAGTAGCCGCCCACATCCGCGTGATGGGCGCGCGCTGCAACATAGAACGAGGGCTGCGCAAGCTGCCCGATAAATACCGGCAGCACCAGCGTGATGTCAGGCAGGTGCGTGCCCCCGGCGTAAGGGTCATTCAGAATCACGACGTCGCCGCGTTCGAGGGGCATCGCGTTGACCGCCGCCTGGACTGACATGGGCATGGAACCAAGATGCACTGGCATGTGATCGCCCATGGCGATAACCCTGCGTTGTGCGTCAAAGACGGCGCAGGAGTAGTCCCGCCGTTCGATGATGTTGGGCGAGATGGAGGTGCGGCGCAGTGCAGCGCCCATCTCTTCCGCGATCGAATGCATCGAGCTCTGGAAGATGGCCAACGCGATCGGGTCAAAGGTTTGCGTGGCTACGGTCATCCCTGCACCTCGATGATCAGGTTTTCCAGAGCGTCGACACGAAGGCTGTCGCCCGGGGGAAGGACAGTCGCAGAACTGTACTCCGTGATGATGGCCGGACCGCGGAAAGCGTCGCCCGGTGTAAGGGACTGGCGATCGTAGATCGGCGTGCGATGGGTGGCGCCCTCGAAAAGCACCATGCGGTGCCCGGTGAGCGCCTGCTGTCCATCGCCGGAACGCAAGGTTCGCTTGCCGGGAGCGAACGGCTCACTGGCGGCCACCATGCGCACTCGCACGTTCACCACTTCTACTGCGTGCTCGTCTTTGGCAAAGCCATAGCGAAGCCGGTGAAGGTTGTGGAAGGCTGTCAGCACATCGGGTCCTGCGGGCACGTTCAGTTCATAGCCCTGCCCCTGGTAGCGGAGATCGAACGAGCGGACAGCTACGCCCTGTAATTGTTCTGCGGCAAAGTCAGCGCGCCCGCGCGTCTCCAACTCGGCAAAAGAATCTTCAAGATCGGCGCCTGCAGGCAGCATCACTGTGCGGGAATAATCGCGCACGGCATCGGCCAGCAGAATGCCGACCGCCGAGAGCGCGCCGGGCATTGCCGGGATGAGCACGCGCGGCATGCGCAGAGCACGCGCCAGGGAACACGCATGCAGTGGCCCGCCTCCTCCGAACGCCACCAGGGTGAAATCGCGTGGGTCGTAGCCGCGTTCCACCGAGATCACCCGGATAGCCTTCTCCATCGAGGTTTCGACCAGTCGCACAATGCCGGCGGCAAACTGTTCCACGCCGGCGATCGGCCCGCGTGCTTTCTCCATGTAGGCCACAGCGCGCTCGCGGTCCAGGCTGACAGCGCCGCCGAGAAAGCTGTTTGGGTCAAGGCGGCCCAGGACCAGATTCGCATCCGTGACGGTCACCTGTTCTCCGCGGCCAAAACAGATAGGGCCTGGAAAGGCGCCGGCCGATTCAGGGCCCACCCGCAGCAACCCGCCCGCATCGAACCGGGCCAGTGAACCACCCCCGGCACCGGCAGTGTGAATGTCGAGCATGGGCACACCGATAGGGACAGCGGAAATCACTGCTTCTGACGTGAGCTGCGGTCCACCGCGCTCCGCGTCCACCAGGCATACATCGGTCGAGGTACCGCCCATATCAAATCCAATAATGCGATCGAAGCCGGCAAGCCGTGCCAGTTGGTAGGCGCCCATCACGCCGCCGGCTGGCCCGGAAAGCATCGTACGTACCGGCTCTTCGGCTGCCAGGCGCGCCGGGATGATCCCGCCGGAAGACTGCATGACATCGACGCGGCCGGCGAACTGGCTCTTCACTTTCGTGACCAGTTGCTTCATGTACCCGCCGACAATCCGAGAAAGGTAAGCATTGGCCACTACTGTCGAGGCGCGTTCGTACTCACGAAACTCGGGCAGAACTCGATGCGAGATCGAGATCGGCAGACCGATGTCTTGCAGCGCCGCCGCGACTGCCTGCTCGTGTGCCGGGTTGGCAAAGGAAAACAGGAGCGAGATGGCGATTGCCTCTGCGTCGGAGGCGCGGATACGCTCGACCAGTTGCTGCAGCTTCGGCGCGGTCGGGGCAAGCAAAACCTCGCCTTCTGCACTCACGCGCTCTTCGATCCCAAAGCGAAGATGGCTGGGCGCAAGGCAGTCAGGCGCAGGCTGAAACCAATCGTAAAGCCGCGCGCGCGCCTGGCGGCCAATGGCGATCGTATCTTCAAACCCCGCGGTGGTGACGAACGCAACCCGGGCGCCTTTTCGCTCGATCATGGCGTTGGTGCCGACAGTGGTGCCGTGGCGCACCACCACTTCACCCTGTGCGCCGATACGTTCCAGTGCCTGCAGCACGGCCTGACCCGGGTCGGCGGGCGTAGAGAAGACTTTCAGGACTTGCAGCTTGCCGTCCTGAAAGTAAACACAGTCAGTGAATGTGCCACCGGTATCGATCGCTATACGCATAGAGACCTGACCGGGAGAGGGAGGGTGGGGATGTTACTTGCGGGCGAGACGCTTACGCGGGCGAGGGGTTGCGCGGGCGCGGGCGTGCGTGGACGCGAAAAGCCATTCCATATTATCGGCCGCTGGCAGAACCCCGTGTTGCTTACTGACGGATCGTACGTCGACATTACTACTCCGGCCTACGGTTTTGGTGACATGCTCCGCGGCACATTCACGCGCAGCCTGCGCGTTGCCGGAGCGTATCGCCCGAACGATTTCGTGATGCTCTTTCACCAGTTCCTGGCCATAACTATCCATGGTGATGACCAGATAGAAGTAGCGAACCAGGCGGGCTTGCATGTTGCTCACCATTTCCACCAGCGCCGCATTCCCGGTGGCTTCTGCTATGGCGATATGGAAGCGCTTATTCCATTCAAGAAACGTGTAGTAGCTGTTCTTCTGGCCGGGGTGATATTCATAGCTCGCCCAGTACTCCATTTCCTTGATCTGCTCGGGGTTCGCTCGTTCCGCGGCTAAACCCGCGATCATGGGGTCGAGTATCGATTGCACTTCGTACAGGTTTCGATATTCCTCGATGGTGAGCGGCGTGATGGTGTAACCGCGAAAGGGAATAATCTGGACCAGGCCCTCGTTGCACAAGCGGCGGCATGCTTCTCGTACCGGGGTTCTGCTGGTGCGATACCGCTTGCATAATTGCGCTTCGGAGACCGACGACCCGGGAGCGAGAACGCACATGGCGACGTCCTGTTTCATCTCCGCGTAGACGCGACTGCCTTCGGTCATGCTGGCCTCGATATGCACAGTTTATACAAACGGCACTAGTCTCTGTCATATCCTCAGCCCCTGTCAACGCGTGTTCGAGCCTGCCATGCTGCAGTGCCGCCTGCTCGCTGCAGCGAGTTAAAACCGGAAGATAGCGGCCAATTCGCCTTGCTGCGCGTTGCCGGCGTTGGTGATTTCACCAAAGGTGGCCGAGGTGGCATTCGTCACCTGGTTCGCCCCCAGCAGGTTTGTGTTGCCAAAAAGGTTGAACGCCTGCCCGATGACTTCCACACTCACTTTTTCGCGAATGGGGATGGTTTTCGAAAGGCGAAGATCAAAGTCGTTGTACTTGCTTGATTGGATCTGGCTTGCGGGCACGCCGATCAGGCCCAGATTGAGTCCTCGATTGCCCTGATTGCGGCTGGTGCCGGGGAAGTACTGCTGGGTTCCATCGGCATCGTAGGCGCCACTGTATGCGTTGAAGGGCAGCGAAGAGCGAAAGGTGTAGATGGCGCCCAGGGTGATCTTGAGCGGCAGCAGCACGGACCCGCTGGCGACCAGGGCATGACGGCGATCGATATTGCTGGGGCCGAAATCCTGGTTGTAATCGGCATAATTCGCCACGTTGGTTTGCGGGTTGTTGTCTTTGGCTGAAGCGAGTGTGTAGGAAACGGTGGCGAGATAACGGCTGCTGAACCGCTTGTCCAGCCGCAGGAAGAGTGCCTTGTATTTTGCGCGGCCAATCGAAGCATGCTGCAGTATTTGCGAGAACTCTGGAATGGGGCGAACGCCGTTGACTGGAAAGTTGAGATCCTGGATCCGCCAGTCGCGCAGGATGTGCTGGTAAACACCGTCTGCGATGATCGACAGGTTTGATCCGAATTGATGGGTATAGCCGGCCGAGAACTGTTGCGAGTACGGATTGCGGAAGCTGGGTGAAAGAATGGTGACCGTCGGCGGCGCGGTGGAGCAGAAGTCAGTCGGGCTGAGGCCGTTGAATGGGTTGGGGTAAGTCGGATTGGTGATGGTGATGTTGCAAACCTGGTAATTCTGCTTTTCACCTTCATTCAACTCAGTTTGAATGTTGTTGTAGTAAATGCCGTAGCCGGCGCGCACCACGTCGTTACCACGTCCAATGGGATCCCAGGTGAGTCCGAAGCGGGGACCGAAGTTCAGTTTGGCTCCGCGTTTGCTGGGGTTGCCTTGAAAAGGAATGGCTGGTTGGTAGTCGGCGGGGTTCAGCGTATCCATGAACGAGGACCCGAACTCGCGGTCATAACGGAGGCCCAGGCTTAGGCTCAGGCGCCGGCCAAGCTTCCATTCATCCTGCCCGAACAGACCCAACTGTGTAGACGGCAGATTGGTCACGATTGGCGGAATCGAAGCGGTGTAGAGCACCGGGTTCTTCAGCGCTGCGATCGTCGACGGATCGTTGGGGTTGAATGGCTGATCGGTATCGAAGGTAAACGTTCCTTGAGAGTTCGCTGCAGAGCTGTCGACGTAAGGAACGTAGATGAGATCGCCACCCATCCTGAACGTGTGCTGCTTGCGCTGAATGCTGACGCCGTCGTTGAGCTCAATGTGTTTCTCGATCCCCACCTGCGAATAAATCTTGCCGTAGCTGAAGCTGGGGAAGACGTAGCCGGTGGAGATCTCGGAAAAGTCAGCAGCCGTCAGCTGGCTCGGTTCCGTGGGGATCTTTCCATTGTAGGGGCCGAGTTGGTAAGAGGAGTACGCGTACTGGAAATGAGCATCGTTGACGATGGCCGGCGTGAGCTGCCAGGTGTGGCCGGCAACAATGGAGTGGCGTGGAATGAGGCCGTCATAGCAGTACTGCGTGTTTGACCCGCCACATCCCTGGCGGGTCAACTCGTTCCATTCCTGTGCATAGCGGACGAAGACCTGCTGGTTATTGCTTATCTGGTGATCGCCGCGAATGGTGAGCATCTGGTCATGGCTGGGCTGATCGAAGCTGCCATTGAGCGCGCTGTAGTAAGTGATGGGGGCGGAAAGAGTATAGGTCTGGTCGGTCTGTGTCCGCTCGTAAGCAGCATAAAAGTGAGTGCGATCGTGAATGATTGGGCCGCCGATGTCGCCACCGAACTGGTTACGTAGAAAGGGTGGGCGCCCGGTTCCATTGGCGGTCTCCGCTGCCTGCTGAAATTTGTTGTCGGCGCTCAGGCTTTCATTGCGGAAGTACTCAAACATCTCCCCATGGAACTGGTTGGTGCCGCTCTTCGTCTGGACGGTCGTCATCCCGCCCATGGCCAGGCCAAACTCAGCAGGGAACTGCGAGACGTATACCTTAAACTCCTGCACTGCGCCTTCGGGCACGTTTTGGCGGGGTTCGCCCTGTTCCGCCCAGGTGTTGGTCACGCCGTCGAGCATAAAGCCGTTGGCATAGAAGTAGCCGCCGCCCCCGGACTGCACATTGTTGTAGAAGGTGCGGGTCGCGTCCTGCGTGGTGCCAGGCAGTAACAGAGACAGGTTCAGATATTGCCGGTTGGGAATCGGCAGGGTCTCAATCTGCTTTTCTTCGATCACGCCACTGACCGAGGTGTCGTGGTAATCGATGAGCGGTACAGCGCCTGAAACGAGTACTGTCTGCGCCTCGCTTCCTGCTTTCAATTGGATGTCTTCCTGCAGGTGAAGGCCAAGATTGATGTTCAGTCCGGTGATCGACTCCGGGGTAAAGCCCTGCGCTTTGGCGGCGATGGAGTAATGACCGGGCGCAACAGAAGTAAAGCGATAATCGCCTGAACTCTGCGCAGACACCGTGCGCACCACACCGCTGTCGGTATTGGTAAGCGTGACCTCTACGCCCGGCAGAGCAGCGCCGGATTGATCGGTAACAACACCCGCCACATCCGCTTCACCGCCTTGCGCGTGCGCTTGAGACGTGAAGGAGCAGGGCAGAGCCATGAGTAAGGCGACAGCAAGAGTAGAGAGCTGGAAGGAGCGCATTCGACCTCCGCGGGGGACAGCCTGGGCAGGGCTTGCCTCACGCTGCAATGAATTTTATTAAGGTAAATAGGGACTTGCCGGGGCCGAGTAACGTGTTTATAACAACGTCTTCATCGCAGGTCAACACAATTCCGAGAAATTTCCTGGAACACGCGCCAAACCCCATTCAATACAGGGTTCTATGTGATTCCTTCCTGGGCCGTGTGCGCTGGTGCTTCGACCTTGAGGGAACGTTGTATTCGGCTTGTATACAACCTTGTGCGAACAGTGCCGAAGAGATCCCGCGCGCATTCCTCGCAAAGAAAGTTTGACGGAGCGTGGAACATCTCATATAAGCTTTTTATCCATCGTCGTCCGCAAATCCCACTACGCAGGGTGAATTGTGCGCATTGCTCTTACACTTCTTGCTTTATCGACAGCGGGGCAAGCGTTCGCAGCGTCTCCTGCTTTCGATGCCGGGCAAACTTCCGCCTACCTGAAGTCATTGCCTGCGGTGCAGCGGCCATCCTTCGATGCGGCCCAGATTGTGGCACTCGCCTCGTTGCCGCTGTCGTGCATCGATCATCCCCAGTCATTGCAGGACCGGCCGCAGACCTACCTGTGGGTGTACGACGACAAAGCTCACCCCACCGACGGGTTTGTGCGCACCCGCGCGTTCTACGGCTGCTACGACTGGCACTCAGCCGTCAATTCCAGCTGGACGATGCTTGCTTTACTCAAACAGAATCCGCACATGTTCCTGGGGCCGATCATCCGGCAGCGCCTCACCGAGCACCTGGGCAAAGACAACATAGCCGGGGAAGTGAAGTACTTCAACTACGAAGATCCGGATGACGCCGAGTGGAAGGGCTTCGAGCGGCCCTATGGCTTCACCTGGCTGCTCAAGTTGTATGGCGAGTTGAAGTCGTGGAACGATCCGGATGCGCAAAAGCTTGCGGTCAATGTCGAGCCGCTGGTGAAGTTGCTGTCCGGCAAGTACATGGCGTATCTAGAAAGCCTTCCTTACCCCATGCGTGTCGGCGTCCATCCGAACACTGCCCTCACCATGAGCTTTGCCCTGGACTATGCCGATGCAAGCCAGGATACCGCGATGCGCTCCTCCATCCACGATGCGGCGATCCGGTTCTTTGCGAAAGACAAGGATTGCCCCACGGCGTACGAGCCGAGCAATGGCGACTTCGCCTCTCCGTGTTTGGCCGAAGCGATGCTCATGGGCCGTGTTCTCGATCAAAAGAGCTTTGTGCCCTGGCTCGACGGATTTTTGCCTCCCGTTTACTCGCCCGCTTTCCACGTGTACCAGTCAGAGATCGATACCGCGCGCATCCAGGCGTCGGGCAGCAATGCGGATGCCGAGGATAAAGAGGGCCTGCTGGGGGCGAAAGCCCATCTGATCGGTCTTTCGTTCCAGCGGGCGGCGGACTTGCTTGGCATCGCCGGGGCGTTGCCAGCCAGTGATCCGCGCGTGCCGGTCTTCCAGCGCCTGGCGGATTTCAATGCGCAGCAGGGCTTCGCTAAAATTGGCGACGCGGGCTATCTGGGCCAGCATTGGCTAGCTACTTACGCTGTCTTGTATATGCAGGCACAAGCCGCGGCAACGAAGAGATAGGGTTTATCGCCGCGCGCTACAATCGCCAGATGCACGTTCGCCGTTCCTGCTTAGCGCTGGTGCTTTTGTGCACGACCCTGCTTGTCCGAGCGGAAATAGACCCCTCGTGGACGGCTCCCATTGCTCCATTCCGTATTGCCGATAATTTTTATTACGTGGGCAGCCGGGACCTTGCCAGCTACCTCGTGGTCACCCCGCGGGGCAACATTCTCGTCAATGCAAACCTCGCGACGTCGCCAGCGCAAATACGGGCCAGTGTTGAGAAGCTGGGCTTCCGTTGGAAAGACACCAAAATGCTTCTTAATAGCCAGGCGCACTACGATCACGTCGCCGGCGCCGCCGAGGTGATCCGGGAAACGCATGCGAAGAACATGGTTATGGACGGGGATGTCAGCGTCATGGAGACGGGAGGGCGGACAGACTTCCTCTCGCCCTCCGCCAACTTACCCACCTACGCCCCTGCACACGTAGACCGTGTATTGCACGACGGAGACGCCGTGACCCTGGGCGGGATAACGCTGACGGCCCACAAGACAGCCGGTCACACGCGGGGATGCACGACGTGGACCATGCGCGCGCATCTCCCAGGTGAACCCGTGGGAAAAATGCGGGATATCGTGATCGTTGGAGGCACCGGCTTCTGGTCCGAGTACCGCTTTGTCGCGACACCGGCCCACCCTGCCAGCTACCCCGGCATTGCTCAGGATTTCCAGCACACATTTTCACTGTTGCGCGGGTTGCCTTGTGATGTGTTTCTGGGGGCTCACGGCGGTTACTTCGATATGCTCGCCAAACTGGAGAGCTACCGCAAAAACGGTCCGCGAGTCTTCATCGATCCCGCGGGCTATCGGACGTTCGTCGCTGCTGCTCAGCAGACATTCGAAAAGGCACTGCAAACCCAGCAGTCGGCCGCAGCGCGTTGAGGGCGACGTAGAGACCTGGGGAGCGGTCGAGTCCTCTCGGAGCGCAGCAAACCGCGAGAGAATCTGTCCTGCCAGGACGATCTTTTAAATAGTTCAGAGACCCAGGACGCCAGGCGCGCCACCCTCGAGGAGCCGCGCCCTGGCCAGCCGTCCCGCCTGCGGCCACCATCGCTGCTGCGATGAGCAAAAGGCGCTCGCATCTTCGCTGCGCTCCCTGCAGCACGTCTGATAGAGGTAACTACGGTGGCTGCTAACTAGCGGAGTAGCTTACGGCTTCTATTACTTAAGTCAAGGTCAAGTCAGCACTTCTTGTCTGACTTAGTGCCGGCTCACGAATACCCGTACTCTGCGCCTCGTCACTCCTTCGCATAACAGAAAGCACATCGCAGGCCGTAAGCGAAGCAGCGGGAAACTAATGTAATGGCTCCTCGGTGCCATTGTCGCAAACCGCTACACGGCCGGATAGTAAGACTTAACAACACATAACAGATTCTTTACCTGCACGCGGGTGCCTGGACGCGCACGTCCGTTTGCGCCTTTTGCAAGGGCCTCTTTCTCTCAGGCCACCCAATTCAAAGATCGGTTTTAGCGAGGCAATCCATGCGCATTTCCCCCATGCCGCAGGTGTGTACCGGGCTCATGTTAAGTTCTTTGTTGTTCGCAGCAGGGTGTGGCAATCCTCAATCGGCCAGCCTTGCTTCTCTCACCGTGACTGCTTCGCCGAGTAGCTTAAGCGTAGGCGGCGCCTCTATTCTTCGTGCTACCGCGCATCTCAGTGATGGAACTACACAGGATGTGAGTGGTGGCACGCAGTGGACAGTCTCTGATACAAACCTGGCAAGCGTTAGTAACGGCGCGCTGACTGCGAAGGCAGCAGGCAACGTCGTGGTGCAGGCTGCGTACGTGGAAGTGGCGCCCGCGGGTAGCTCGCCGGCAGCAAGCACAACGCCGCCTACAACTTTGAATGCATCCGCATCGGTTACCATCACCGCCGCGGGTACAACGAACGTTCCAGCGATTACCTGGGTTGCACCGTCCGCGATCGTTTATGGCACGGCGCTCAGTGCCACTCAATTAAACGCGACTGCGGACGTTGGCGGAACGTTCACTTACTCCCCCGCAGCAGGTGCGATTTTAAAGGCAGGCCAGCAAACCCTTTCCGTCACGTTCACACCCAGCAACAGCAAAACCTATTCCGCCGGTACCGCCTCGGTAGCGCTGCAGGTCAACCAGGCCACGCCAGTACTCAGCTGGGCTGGGCCTGCGGCGATTTCGGTCGGAACACCTCTTGGCGTTGCACAATTGAATGCCTCGGCAAACGTTCCCGGGGCTTTCCTGTATAGCCCTGCAGCCGGCACGGTTCCCGCGGCAGGTACGCAAACGCTGAGCGCCGTATTTACCCCCACAGATGCGCTGGACTACGCTTTGGGACGGGTGCAAACAACCATCACCGTAAGCTCTCCTTCGAATCCGCCCACGCCGCCAGTTCCTAACCCGCCCACGCCGCCAGTTCCTAACCCACCCACGCCGCCAGCTCCCGCGCCGGCGCCGGTTTTGCCCACGCCGATCAGCTGTGGCGGACCGACCATCGATTTGAATCCGAGCATGAGCCAGACCGTGCTGCAGAGTTCCATCAAGAATGCGCCAACCTGTTCGCTGATCCGGTTTGCGGCAGGCACCTATACGCTCTCCTCCCATTTGGCTATTCCGTGCAGTAACCTGCAGATCGCGGGGCCGGTGGCGGCAACCCCGACGGCCCTGCTAGCGGCCACATACACCAATGACTCCATCTTTGATTACGACGGAAACTGCGCCAAGCTGGGGTCTGTCATGTATCTGCACTTCGCGAATACCGGCGGAGTATATGTGCGCACGGGGAACAACAGCAACTTCATCGTCAAGTACAACCTTGTGACGAACCTGCCGGCGCTGATCAGCACCAGCGGCGGCATTTACAGCACTTCGGAAGCAGGTGTGTTTCTTGATGGCGGTCTATCGAATAAGACGGACAACATCGATATTGAGTACAACACCTTTGGCGATGCCAATTCCTGCGCTGCCACGTTTCCCCTGGCTACGGATGAGGGTGGCAGCTGCGCGGGAGTGCTCACGCACACGGGTGATTTGGAGCACCTGATTATCAGCCATAACAAATTCATTCACGTCGAAGAAGGCATTCATCTGGAGCAACTCACCACGCAGTATGCCATCGGTAATCCAAACGGTGTGTGTGTCTCTTGCGTGATTGAGTACAACTACATCGTCAACTATCACCGCATCGGCGTGGAAATCCAGATTTCGACGCCGGTCGATTCCATCATGTTTCAGCACAATTCGATTGTGGATCCTGTGAATTCATCTTGGGGCACGTTTGCGACCTCGTTCGCATGCTGCACCGCCGGAGTGATTCAGGGCACTGTGGGCTACTCCCCTGCGCTGATCGTCAACGATAACGTCCTGGTGTCCACATTGCCGATTGGCAACAGTGGTTGGGGGCCGCCCATGGGGGTTGAGTTCTGGGGGACGGGAGCGATCGGCCAGAACAACCTGGTACAAGGCACATTTCTTAACGGCATTAGCTATGGCTACGGCGAGGGCGGCTGGCAGATTAATAACAATTACATCTGCGGTGCAGTTATGGCTACCTACAAAAGCTTTGTTTCGAACGAAGAGCATCAGCCGCAAGCACCCTCGCAGACAGGCAATGTGAC
>CAZZVD010000015.1:33990-36053 GCA_964657465.1 uncultured Acetobacteraceae bacterium
TTGTTTCGAACGAAGAGCATCAGCCGCAAGCACCCTCGCAGACAGGCAATGTGACCAGTCCCACGTGTTCGAGCACGGCAAGTAAGGCTCCCGTGATTTCACCTGCCGGGGGAGCATTTACGGGATCGCAGACAATCACACTTGCGAATCCTGGGGCGAACACCGGCATCTGGTACACCACCGACGGCAGTGCGCCGGTGCCCGGATCGGGAACGGCCCGGTACTACACCGGTCCATTTGCCATCAGCAGCTCGGCCACGGTGAATGCGGTGGGGATGTGGGGATCGATAGAACAGCCAGTCAGCTACCCTGCCGGCTACGGGTACGTGCCGAGCGATGTGGTGAGCGCGCACTTCGTTGCCGCGTCGGTTGTCAAGGCGCCGGGAGTGCAGAGGCAGGCGGGGCCGGGTAGCGGGGCTACCCCCTCATCGAGCGAGGTTGTTCCAGTCACCGTGGCGATCACACCGGCTCTACCAGCGGTGGTGATCGGAGGATCAGCCCAGGTAAAGGCGGTCGCGACGTTCAGCGATGGGTCGACCAGGGATGTCACGACGGCGTTTGCCTGGCACTCATCCGACGTGCGGACCGTAACGGTCAGCGCTTTGGGTGCGGTTTCTGGCCTGGCCAGGGGGGAAGTCACCATCGCTGGCTCGTATGGGCCGCTGCATGCCGCTGTTCCTGTCGCAAGCACGCTGGGAGTGACGAACTGGAGCAAGCCCCTCGTGATCACCCAGGGTGGTACCTACACAGGAGATTGGCAGAGTACGGATGGCAAGACCGCTGTGGTGACGATTGCCACGGACGCTCCGGTGATCATCGAGAATGCGCACATAAGCGGCAACGCCAACCTGATCGAGGTGAACACCACAGGCGCGCAGGTTACGGTGCGGAACAGCGTCGCGGTGGCGCTGCGAGCGACCAGTAAAGGCCAGCCGAATGGTGTATTTCTGGAAATCTCATCTCCGGCAAGCCTCGATGTAGAAAGCAACTACGTGGAGAACGTGCGGGAAGGTGTGGTCATCCATGGTTATTCTGGCAGCCGTACCGGTAAGGAAACGCTCACCATCAAAGGGAACCGGCTACGCAATTTAAATGGAATGTTGAGCGATGGGCTGCAGGGATACCTCCCGGGCTCAGCCGGCTATGCCGCCACGGCCCGCTTTCTGGCGTTCGACACTGTACAGTCCGTGCCAGGCGTGGATGTAGCCTGGAACGAAGTGGTGAACTATCCAGCCAGAAGTCTGGTGAGCGATGTGATCCACATCTACCGGTCGAGCGGAACCATCAACCACCCGCTCGATATTCATGACACCTATATCCAGGGTGCATATCCATCTAATTCCGGGCAGGACGCGTATCGCGGCGGTGGGATCAAGACGGATGGCGCACCGGACGACGAACCAGACAGCGCCTCGGCCTTTACCTCTATCCACGATAACCAGGTGGTCGGGACGGCCGGCTACGGGATAGCCTTTGCTGCCGGCCATGACAACCTGGCGGCAGAAAACCGGGTGATTTCCAGCGGATTGCTGCCGGACGGCACGAGAATCGCGGTACAGCGAGTAGGGCTTAGCAACACGGCTGTCCACGGCGGAAGCCGCGGCTCCACTTACAACAACGCAATGCACGACAACGTTGTTGGATGGAGTTGCTGGACGACGGCTTGCGGCGAAAACGGCTATCGGCGTGATCTATACTTCCCGGCTGCTCCACAGGACTACGACAGCAACTCGCGGGTGCCGGCACAAGCGATCACCCTGGAGATGGAGGAGAACGAGTATCAGCTTTGGTCGATCAAGACTGCCAGCGCGGGCATTAAGATTGGTCCGGTCTTCTAGAAGATCTGGTTGCGGTGCCAACGACTTGGGTCCCCATATCTCACGACGTTTTTCAGTCGGGTGATGTGGGAATTCACAGAACCCGACCAGCAACTCTGCGGTGCTCGGATAGTTCGCTGGAAGGGAGATAGGGGAAAAGCCCGCCCACATCTCCCCGCGTGAAAACCGCGGTGAGATATGGGGCACCCGGAGCGGTGGTGATGGGGGATTGCACTGGAGTCAATC
>CAZZVD010000016.1:0-35748 GCA_964657465.1 uncultured Acetobacteraceae bacterium
GTGGGGCACCCGTCATTCGTCACGGGACAGACTGTGAGAAGTGCGGGCTAGCTAGTTGTGTCCGATGCTGGAGCTCTGTAGAAATTTGTGGCAGGAGAATGGCGCACAGCAGATTCCTCGACTTCGCTCGGGATGACAATTTGGGAGAGCTTGGATTACAAGGGTGGGGATTGATTGACAAGGGATGGGCTCGGAATAATACAGCAGCGGTCTCAGCCCGTTTTGCGGCCACGAGAGGGCTTCTGATCTGCCACGGTGGCTGACTTCGCTGATTTTTTCTTGCCTGGATCTATCACGGCCGATGTGGACGAACCCCGCTCAGCGATGCTCTTCTTGAGCGCTTCCATGAGATCGATTACCGGCGCCAGCTTAGGTGCTTCCGCCTGACCGGCAACCACCTTGCCTGCGCGCTTCGTCTCGACCAACGCCATGACGCGCTCTTTGTACTCATCCTTGTATTGCTCGGGCTGAAAACCTGCCTTGAGTTGCTCGATGAATTGTTCCGCCAGTTGCATCTCCGGCTTCTGCAGAGCCAGGGTTTCTGTCTTGCCGTACTCGGCAATCTCGCGAACCTCTTCCGCATAGTAGAGCGTGTGCAGTACGATCCCGTTGTGATAAGGCCGCATCAGCACAATCTGCTCCCGGGAGTGCAGGCTGACGCGAGCAATGGCGGCTACATTCAGCTTTTCCATCGCCTGCAGCAACAACGTGTAGGCGCGACGGCCCGGGTCCTCTGGCGCAGAGTAATACGAGGCCTGGAAGTAGATCGGGTCCACTTCGCTGAGGCTGACGAATTGAGTGATCTCCATGGCTTCAGAGGAAGCCGCTTCCAGGGTTTTCAGCTCCTCGTTGTTCACCAGGACATACGCATCGCGATCAACCTGGTAGCCCTTGGTGAGCTCGCTGCGCTCGACGACACGGTTACAAGTGGGACAGAAGATTTGCTGCTTGATGCGAGAGCCGCAGACTTCGTGGATCTGGTTGAAGCTGACATGGTCTTCCCGCGCAGCTGCGAAGAGCCGCACCGGCACCGACACCAGGCCGAACGAGATGTAGCCCTTCCAGACTGTGGATGCCATGCTCCCCCGTGGGGAATACGATATCGTTCAGTGCCGGAGGGAGCAATAAAAAAAGTGCAGTTCTGGCCCCAAAGGCAACATTAGCAAGATGTTAACGCATGCGCGCCCTAAGGCGTGCTGCTTGCAGGTGGGGAAGGCGAGCTGCCAAAGCCTCCGGAGCCTGACCCGGAGCCGGAGGCGCCACTCGACCCGAAACCAGAGCCGGAGCTGGAGCCAAAGCCAGAGCCGCTGCTCGACCCAAAGCCACTACTGCCGCTGGAACCAAAGCCCGAAGCACCGCCCGTGCCAGTCAGACCGCCTGAGTTAGACGTACCATTCACCCCAGTCCCATTCGTACCACCGTTCAGGCTCGTAGCCCCTACGCTGCCGCCGGCAGCGTCTGCTTGATTCTGATTGCGATCGAACACAAATTCCCACTGGTTGTAATGCGTCTGTTTTTTGTACGTCTTGATGGAGGTTTTCTTATCCAGCAAGCCCACGCCGATGATGGGAGCGCCCCCGAATGTGGCACCAGGAGTACCGAAGGCTCCGCTGCTCCCGGTCGTTCCACCCGATGTTCCGCCAGTTGTTCCACCCAAAGTCGAGCCGCTTGCACCGGTCGTCGTAGTTCCCCCAACGCCAGAGGAAGACCCAAAACCACTCCCGGTCCCAGACGTGCTACCGGAATCGGTGCCACCAATCGCCGAGGAGGACGAGCCACCACTCCCAAACGCCGAACCAGAAGAACCAAACGAACTACCACTGTTGCCAGAGCCCGAGCCCGAAGAACCTGAACCCGAGCCCAGGGAAGAACCGCCGGAAGAGCTGCCAAATGGAGAGCCACTGCCGTTCTGGCCGGAAGTTTGGCCGGTCCCGGTACTGGCGCCGGTCTGCGTGATGCCACCCGTCCCCTGGATGGACTGTCCAAACAACCCCACCGACGGCACCTTCTGCTCGCCATCGTGAATGAGGCGCCAGTCATCCTTGCCCGTCATGGGATTCTTGTATCGCTTCCGCAGGAAACGCTGATTATCCGTCTTCATCAACTGATCGATGGAGGTGGGATACCGGCCCGTCCGGGTATAGAACATACGGATCGCGCGTGCATACTGCAAGCCACGATGTACCGTCTCTTCTTCCTTGTCGCGCCGGATCGACTCAGCAATCTTGGGCGCCGCCAGGGACAGCGAAAGCAAGATGAGCAGCAGCATGAAAAGGACCCCGAGCAGCAAAAAGCCACCTTCCGCGTGCGGCTGGTTCTTCTTCGATCGGGAGTGTGGTGTCGCGGTCATTGGCGTAGCGGCAGTGTCTGTGTGTTGTGATAGGGGATGTCTTCCACCTGCACCGACGCTGGCCCGATCTTGCCCACGCGATAGCGCCTGTCTACCACGTCACCCTCAGAAGCGATAAAGATGTCATCGCCCTTCAGCAGAAACACCTGCTTCTGGCCGTCGCGCTCCGAGGCATACCCGTAAAAGCCCAGCGTGATGGGCGGTGGTGGCGGCGGTGGCGGTGGGCCCGTCTCGGCCAGTGACTGGCGCACGGGCGCGATTGGTTTTGGTATGGCCGCGGGCGCCGAAAACAACGAGAAGATATTGCGGCCACGGCCGGAGTACTCGAGTGACTCCGCCTGCTTCATCAACTCCGGATGCAAGGTAGGGTCAAGCGAAGCGAGGCCAGCGAGCTTAATTGCCCGCCCCGGAGAGACAGATGAAACCGGCTGGCTGGTCAGGGGCGATGCAGGCGCACTGGCCACCGGGACCGGCGCAGTTTCGGGCGTGGGTGATGGCCCAAACGTTTGCCACAGAAAGCGCACCAGCAGGATGAGCATCACCAGCCCAAGCGCGCTCGCTAAGTACACCTTCTTCTTGTCTTCAGTGCCAACTTTGAGGGCCATCAGCGAGCTTCCCCCGCAACCATTGCTTCTTCGCCCTGCGCCGGCGGAGCCGACTGGTTCGCACCATCCCCGTGCATGTAGGTGATGACCTTCAGGCGAAGATTCACCAGGCCGCCTTGTTGCCCGGTAAGCGTGAGGCCGGTGATCAGGAAGAACGTCTTGCTGCGCTCCATGCCATTGATGAAGTGCATCAGCGGAGCGTATTCCCCGCTTAGGCTGGCATCCATGCGGATCTCAGCCAAACCTGCGGGCGCCGGTGCCGGGCTGTAGGCCAGGTTGGTCAGGCGTACGGAGTTCTTGCTGGCCAGCTCATTGATGGTTGCAGAAATGGTGGAGTACTGGCTGGGAAAGCGCGCTGCGTAAAACTCATCTGCCTGTGAGCGCGAAAGGCTTACCTTCTGCGGCAATCCGTGCAGCGGTGTCATCTCCAGCTGCATGGCGCGGTAGGCGATCCGCTGCTGTTGCAATTGCTCGTCGCTGGCCGAGCGCAGCGTGCTCCAGGCAAGGAACAAGCGCACCGCCAGCGTGAGATTCAGAATCAACAGCAATGCCACCCCCGCGAAATGCAGGTTGAGCAAGCTGAACAGGTTGCTGCGGTTAAGCTTCATCGCGCCACCCCGTGCAACGCCAAAGCCGGCCGCGGGGACCCGGTTGCGGCAGAACGTGGGCTGAGCGTATGCCGCCTGGGCAGGCCAGGTTTGTGTTCCGGTTGCTTGTGGTCCGATCCTTTGTGTTCCGTAGCGTTAACAGCCGCTTCCGGCAGCGGATTGTAATCTGCCAGCAAGTCGAAGTTCACGTTCGAAGCCGCCGTGCTCACCGGTTCCACCTGTCGCTGATTCTGATTGCTTTCCGCTGTTTCGCGAGCGAGCCGGGGCGCCAGGAAGCGACGCGAACGTTCCAGATTGCGCACCAGGTCGACACCCCGGTCATGCGGGCCGTTCACTCGCAGGCGGATGGTCACTTTTCCGGTCTTGTCGATCACCGGATCGATGCTCAGAACCTGCACACCGCTGGGCAGGACGTTTTCGAGGTCCATCATGACCGCCGTCCAGGAGAACGCCTTACTGGCAAACATGGTGTTAAGAAACTGTGCCTGGGACAAAACCACGGCATTCTTTGGTTCTCGCATTTGCGCCTGAAATGCCTGCCGTTGGGCCTGAATGGCGGCAATGTTCTGTTGCACTCCGTTGAGCCGGGCAGCTGCCTGGTCGGCTCTGCGGTGCTCGGTAGCGAGGAGCAGCCATAACGGCAGAGCGGCCAGCGCCAGCAAGCCGATCAGGATACGTAACCGCGTGTAGAGGGGGCCAAGCTCGACGAAAGGCCGGGTAGCGAGATTGACTTGTACGCGCATTAGCTGGCCAACGCTCCCACCACGCCCGCCAGGATGCCGCGGGGCATGGCATTGACCGAAAAGGGCGTTGGCACCAGGTCGCGCACTGCGAGGTGATCGTCACCTAGCAAACGGATCAACTCGTCGGGACCACCCACGCCACACGACAGCAGTTGCCGGGGCGGAGTTTGCAGCGTGTCTTCAAAATAAGCCACGGCAACGCTTACGGATTGCTGTAATTCTTCTGCTGAGTGATAGGTGTTCTCTTCCGGCAGCCAGTCTTTCTCGGTGAGTTCGAGTGTGCGATGCAGTAACAGTTCGTCCTGCCGGGTGATCGCGGTGGTGACGGAGCTGCCATTGCGGTTCACCACCAGCGCTGGTTCGCTCCCGCTGATCGCCGCCAGGGCAGCCAGCGTGCTGGGCAGTACCACTCCCGGCTCGTACCCTGCTTCGCGAACGGCGCTCTCGTACTCGGCCATGACGGCCGCGGGAGAAACGACTACGATCACGCGCACCAGGTTGCCTGTGACGCCTGTACCGGTCATCAACTGGTAGCTCACCGCCGCGTCGTCTACTTCAAAGGGAACCAGTTTTCGCAGGCGGAAGCGGATGATTGGCAAGGCTTCCGCAGCCTTGGTGGGCAGCACGTCAAAATCCAGCAGCAGCACGCGGACCGCGGCGTCAGGAACAATGACGGTTACTTTATTTTCTCGCTCGCTGATTTCATCGAGCGCCTGACGCAATGCCGCCGCGACCGCAGCCCGATCAGAAAAGTTGGGTGGCTTCAAACCAGCGGCGAGAACGCCCGGCCGCAGGGGTGCGAAAGACGACACAATTTCCTGCTCCGCCGCACCCGGCCGCGCCGCCACTACGCCGGCGCTGGTGATCTCGCACGCGAGACGCGGCCGCAGTGCATTGGCTTCTGAGGGAAAGATGCGGTTGGCGATATTAGCAAGCATGACTAACGGAAAGCCTCGATAAAGGTGACCTTGTTGATTTCCTTCAGGGTGGTCAATCCACGGCTGGCCCGGTCGATGGCCGATTCGCGCAGGAATTGCATGCCACCCTGCTGTGCCAGCTTGCGCACTTCTGAGGCCGGCCTCTTTTCCAGAATGATTTCGCGAATCGGATCGGTCAATTCCAGCAGTTCGTGGATCGCAGTACGGCCGCGATAGCCCGTGCCGGCGCACTCTATGCAACCAGCTCCTTCGCGAAAGTCAAAACTACGCCAAAGATCAGGGTCCAACCCACTGGCGCGCAGAAACTCATCGTCATACCGCACCGGCTTGGTGCAGTGCTCGCAAATGGTACGAACCAGGCGCTGAGCAAGGATGCAGTTCAGAGCGGAAACAAAGTTGTAGGCCTCGACGCCCATGTTCAGGAAACGGCCCAGTACGTCCACCACGTTATTCGCGTGCACGGTCGTAAAGACCAGGTGACCGGTCAGTGCGGAGTTGATCGCGATCTGTGCCGTCTCCTGGTCGCGAATTTCACCCACCAGGATCTTGTCAGGATCGTGACGCAGGATAGACCGCAGACCACGGGCAAAGGTGAGCCCCTTCTTTTCATTGACCGGGATCTGCGTGATGCCGCGGATCTGGTACTCCACCGGATCTTCAATGGTGATGATCTTGTCTTCGTCGCTCTTGATCTCGTTCAGTGCAGCGTAAAGGGTCGTGGTCTTGCCCGAGCCGGTAGGTCCGGTGACCAGCACCATGCCGTACGGCTCGCGAATGTAGCGGCGAAAGCGCCGCAAATCGTCTTCACCAAAGCCGACAACGTCGAGCGTGAGCTTGCGGAATTTC
Organism: uncultured Acetobacteraceae bacterium; assembly: GCA_964657465.1. Lineage (GTDB taxonomy): Bacteria > Acidobacteriota > Terriglobia > Terriglobales > Acidobacteriaceae > PALSA-350. Next base: position 6,091 of record CAZZVD010000016.1, read on the forward strand.
TCACTCATCGACTCCTTGTCCAACACACGGAGCACAGCGTTTTCGCCGTGCACGGTGGGCATAATGGAGACGCGGAAATCGATTAGCCGGCCCTTGTAGCGCACCCGGAAGCGGCCGTCCTGGGGCACGCGGCGTTCTGCGATGTCCAGTTCACTCATGACCTTGATGCGCGACAGAATGGTGGAGTGATGCTCACGGGCTATCGGCGCCATAGCCGCTTGCAACACACCGTCGATGCGGTACTTCACCACGAGTGAATCGTCGTAGGTCTCAAGGTGAATATCAGAGGCTCGGCGCTCGAGCGCGGTGAAGATCGTCGTATCGACCAGGCGGATGATCGGGCTGATGTCTTCTTCCGAGGTCAGCTTCTCAATCGAGATGTTCTCGTCGGGATTGTCTTCTGACGAGATCACGTCGAAGGTCAGCCCTTCGGTCGCTTCGTCGAGTACGCGCTGCGACTGCTCAGTCTTCTTGAGCAGATCGGTAATTTGCGAGAGCGTCGCTACCCGGGTGATGATGCGCTGACCCAGCAGGCCGCTGATTTCATCCAGCACCATGAGGCGGCTGGGGTCGCTCACGGCGATTACCAGACGATCTTCCATCTGCTCCAGCGGCACGAAGTTGTAACGAAACATCATGTCCACGGGTACGCTGCGGAAGAGTTCATGCTGGATACGGAAATTTTTCAGATCAACGAACTCGCAGCGATAGCGGTTGGCCAGGGCCTGGGCGCGCATCGTCTCATCGGATTCCGGAACCAGCGTGGTGAGCAGTGCGGTGCTATCGGCCATGGAAAACTCCTAACAAAATAGTGCCCTGGGGGAACTCACAAGCTCCCTCAGTGGCCTCCCATGGTGCTTGCTTGCCCCAGGGAGAAAATGGGTAGATAGAGCGCAATCAGGATGACCACGACTACCGAGCCCATGACGATCAGAATGGCTGGCTCGATCAGTGCGAGCGACGCGGTCAACGCGGTTTGCACGTCCTCTTCAAAAAACTCTGCAACGGAGTTCAGCATTTGCGGTAAGGCGCCCGTCGATTCACCCACATCAATCATCTCGACCGCAAGATCGGGGAATACGCCGGTCTTTTCTAAACTCTGGGCCAGGCTTTTGCCTTCACGCACGCTGACTACGGACGTCATGACCGCCTCAGCAATGGTGTTGCTGGAAATGGAGCGGGCTGCCGTTTCCAGCGAGGGCACCGGCGGCAAGCCTCCGGTCAGCAGGCTTGAGAGCGTTCTCACAAAGAGTGCCACCTGGTACTTTCGCCAGATATTGCCAAAGATCGGCATGTTGATGCGGAAACGATCAATGCGTGCTGCGCCCGCCTTTGTCTTCGCATACCGGAACAGCCCGTAAACGATCAGTGCCAACCCCAGCAGCAGATACGCGATGTAATGCTGGAAGTTGTTGCCCACGGCCAGCAGCATGCGCGTGGCCGCCGGCAGGTTCGTGCCCAGCTGGTCGTAGAGCATGGCGAAGCGCGGCACCACAAAGCTGATCAGGAACACAAACAACGCCAGCACCATGACAATCAGCATGCACGGGTACATCAGCGAGGCGATCAGCTTCTTACGGAAAGAAAGTGAGATCCGCTGGAAGGCCAGATAGCGGGCCAGCACATCTTCCAACTGGCCGCTTCGCTCCCCCGCCAACAGGGTCGTGGTGTAGATCAGCGGGAAACCGCCTTGCGCCTCGAACGCTGCCGATAGCGATTCCCCCGTGCGTACCCGGGCAGCCACATTTTCCAGCTGCGCGCGAAACGTCGGATTTTTCTGGCCTTTCACCAGCATGTCGAGTGAACCCAGGATCGGCAGGCCGGCGCGCACCAGGGTCAAAAATTGTTGGTTGAAGATGATAAAAGCTTCAAGATTGGCCTTCTTACGGCTGCCACCCAGGCCACGCATGCCCCGCGGACGCACCGAGTAAACGTAGTAACCGGCCTGCGAAAAACGGCTACGCAGTTCTTCGGCAGTGCCCGCCATCTGCACCTGCTCCTGAATGCGTCCGCGCTCATCCGCCAGTTTGATTACAAATTCTGCCATGGACCTTCTTCTAGTTTACCGGGTGTGGGCAACCCCTGCGGGCGCCCTCTCCGGCAGCGTTCCCAGCTTGCCAATTTGACCATGGGGACCTACAGCCCACGGAAGGCTCAGCGCGTTCCAATTACCACTATCGAGGAATTGCCAGCTCTTTCCGTCGTCATACGAGATATCGGATCCATTTGTCCCGGCCGCTATCCACGCCTGGTGCTCGCTGTCCCACGCCACGGCGGAACGGAAGCCATGGGGTGGTCGAGTGGCAGCCATCCAGTGTTCTCCGCCGTCCGTGCTGTAGGCCGCCGTGCCCTTTGTGTTCTCCGGCTGGCGATAGTCTCCGCCCACGGCCATGCCGTGCTGGGGATCGCGAAATGCTAACGAGAAGACGCCAGAGGAGTCATTTCCGCTTGCGAGGGGCGTTTGGGCAGTTTGCCAGTCAACGCCATTGCTGCTCCGTAGCACGCGCGCCTTACTCGTGCCCAGCCAGATGGTTTGTCCGAAGGATGTCATGGCGCTGTTGCTGGCGGCGAAGCTCGACTCGCCTGGCAGTGCTTCCAGCCCTTTCGTGGCTGTCCAGGTATTCCCTGCATCGGCAGTTCTCTCGAAGGGAATCACCATGGAACGCTTCATCACCGGGTCACCATAGATAAAACCATGCTCCGCGTCGAGGAAGAGCAGTCCGTCCCAGAAGCCACGATTGGTGGACTTGCCACTGTCCGGGTTGGTGAGGATCAGCTTCCAGGTAGCGCAGCCGTCAGTCGTCTTGTACAAGCGGGAGAGGTCACCAGGTCCGCTCGACAGTATCAGCGCATGTTGCGCATCCCAGGCCCAGATGCCGCGGAAATCGAGGTTGGCCGCCTCCGCAGGTATCGCGCAGCGCTGCCATTCATAGCCGGTATCTTCGCTGCGAAGCACGGTGCCGCCCGTACCACTGGCCCACACGACGCCTGCTCCTACCGCATGCACCCCGCGGAGCCCGGCTGTGCTCTCGCTTACTTCAATCTCCCAGGGGCCGCTGAAGCGCCCGGTCGTCTGCGCGCCGACGGTACTGCCAGCCAGCAGACAAGCCAGGAGAGAAATCCGCAGCGAAAGACTTCCGATCAAGCGCAGTGAATTCCCACATCTCCCGACTGGAAAACGTCGTGAGATATGGGGCACCCGAGCCTGTTGAGGGGTCCGGCAACAAAAGTTCATGCGGAAGTCAAACACAAGGGTGGCCTCTCACCAACGTGGGAATTCACGAATTAGATCGGAGGCAGACCGTCCACGACCGGTAACCCAGCCGGATTACGGAACACGAAATCCGCATCCGCCGTAGGCACATTTCCCTGGGAGTCCTTGAACACGAACGAGGTCTGCGCCCCATCTGCCTCAAGAATAGTCATCGACTGGATCACGCCTTCCCTGCTTACCCCAAGCACAATCCTCGAAACCCGGTTCTGCATTCCCTTCGGCGCGCCCGACAGTTCAAAACCCGCCGGCGTCTGGGCCAGCGTCAGCCCGTCCAGCTCCTTCTGCAACTGCGTATGCCCGAGTAAAAACCTGAGGGGCGACCGCAAATCATCCAGTTGCGATGCGGAAACACGCTCTACCTGCGCTGCGCCAGGAACGTAGAACCACGCATACTTGCTGTCCAACAGAAAAATCTTTCCCGGAGGCGTCCTGTACGTCCAGCGCATCTTTCCCGGTTTGCGCAGCAGCAGGGTGCCGCTCTCTTCGCGGTCGATGCCCATGCCGTGAAAGGTCTCAGTAAAGGAAGTACGCAGCGAATGCAGACCGTTGTAGTACTGATCTACCCGTTGCGCCAACTGTTGCGCCGTCAGGTCTTGCGCGTGCGACGTTCCGCACGGCAACAAACAAAGCCCCCAGAGCAGGATGCTGAGGGGGCTTGGCGTTTGCGTCCTGCGCAAAAGGCTTACTGGATGACCTGGGAGCAGTTTGTGCCGCCCGACATATCAGCCTTGATCTCACCCGCGGGGTCAATGCAAAAACCGCGGTGGCCAGACTTGCCGATCGACTGCGGAACCGCAGTGGCTTCGTACGAGGTGTACTGGTCCTGGTTGTTCACCGTGACCTTATTGCAGTTAACGATGGCGAAGGTGTAGCCAGACTTCTGACCACTCGCAAGATCGCCTTGCAGCACCTGCGCCGCAGTGGGGCTGGGTGGCCCTGCACTCGCATTGCCGCCCAGAGCGGACAGCGAGCAGGCAAAGCCGTTGGTAGGAAAGTTGGTTTGGTACTGAATCTGTGCCTGGTAGATGGCGCGCAGCGATTGAATCGCCGACGTCTCATCCGCCTGTGCTTTCATGCTGATGAAGTTTGGAATCGCAATCAACATCAGGATGATCATGATGGACATAACGATAAGCAGTTCCATCAGCGTGAAACCGCGCTGCCGGTTGCGAACGGAAAGCCGGGGATTGCTGGTCTGGGTCATGGGTCTTCTCGGTGGGGCCGCAAAGCCCCGTGTTTCGCTACAAGTCTATCAAGCCCTCAGGCTGGCGTGGAGTACCCATAGGGTTTACTCGATGCCGCCATTTGATAGACGGAATCCGTCCCAAAAACGCTCACTCAGCAGGCCAGTTGCGACCGAGTGACCTTCACGCCGTCAAGCCGGCCGAGCAGGGTGACTGCCACCTTGTTGGGATCGAATAGAAAGTTCGCCATGGCCATCACTTGCTCCGCAGCGACGTTCTCTACCCTGTCCATGATCTCGTCCACACTGAAGAATTGCTGGAAATACATCTCCTGGCGGGCCAGGTTCGACATGCGCGACATCGAGCTTTCCAGACCAAGGATGATGTTGCCCTTCAGCTGGTCCTTGGCGCGCCGCAGTTCTTCTTCCGGCAGCGCTTCATTCTTCAGCCGCTTGAACTCACACATGATCAGCTCAATTACCTGCAGGCAATGCGCCGATGAGGTGCCCGCGTACACGCAGAGTGAGCCCGTATCCCGGTAAGGGTTCAGATCACTGAAAATAGAGTACGCAAGTCCGCGCTCTTCGCGCACCGTCTGGAACAGCCGCGAGCTCATACCGCCGCCCAGGACCGTATTCAGCAGCAGGGTGACATAGCGAAGATCGTGCGCAATCGGCGGCGAAGGAACTCCCAGGCATAGCTGCACCTGCTCCAAGGCTTTCTTATTGCGCAAAACAATCTTCGAGGCTGTCTGCGGTACCGTCTCGGCCAGGTCGTCGGTGTAGGGCGCCATGTGATCGAAGCGCGTGGCTACCAGGTCGACAAACGCGTCGTGCTCCAGATTGCCTGCGGCGGAGAACACCATGTTCTTGCCGGAGAAACGCTTGCCGTAATAGTCAAACAGAATGTCTTGCTGGAAGCGGCGAACTGTTTCCTTGGTTCCCAGAATCGGCTTGCCCAGAGGATGGTCTCTCCAGAAGCTCTGGGTGAAGATCTCGTGCACCAGGTAGTCCGGGTTGTCCTCATCCATCTTGATCTCTTCCAGGATGACGCCCTGCTCGCGCATGATGTCTTCATTGTTGAACACGGGGTTCAGTACCAGGTCAGAGAGGATGTCGAGCGCTGTAGGCACGTGCTGATCAAGCACCTTCAGGTTGAAGCAAATTGTCTCTTTGCCGGTGAAGGCATCCAGGTTTCCGCCGATGGCGTCAACTTCGCGCGCGATGCTTTTCGCCGATCGCGAACGCGTGCCCTTGAACACCATGTGCTCGACAAAATGAGAGATGCCGTTCACTTCAGGAAGTTCATGACGTGAGCCGGCCCTGATCCACACACCCATAGCTACGGACCGAATATGCTCCATGCGTTCGGTCAGGATAATGAGGCCAGAAGGTAGGACGGTGCGTCGAATGCTGCGTTCAGTCACCCTCTCAGTGTAGCGGCTTTCCCCCTGCGAGGGCGGATTTCTGGTCCTGGATTACTAAAGTGCACAGAGGATTGGGCAGCTGTCGCGGATCCCCGGTGGGCCCGAAAGCGGTGCTATTCTGCGAAAAGAGCCGCTTGCCCATGCCCGGTATGGAACATCCCGTGCCTTCACCGATAAGCCCCCCTACCATGGAGCCTCGGAACCTGTTCGGCCTTTCCCGTCAAGAACTTACGGCGTTGATGGCGGAGCACGGTCAGCCTGCGTACCGAGCCGGCCAGCTGTTGGCGGCTATGTACCGGCAGCGCACTGGCTCCCTGGACGAGGTGCTCACCCTGCCTCGGGGCCTGCGCCAGGATCTGACAGCTGAGGGCTGGGCCATCGAGCGGCCGAGAATCGTGGAAACCTTTCACTCGGTCGACGGCACGGAGCGTTACCTGGTGGCTGGCGACGACCAGCAAACCGTGGAAACGGTCTGGATGCCGGGGGGCGATGGGGCGGAAGAGGGTGCGAGTTCTGGCGAGGAAAACGAGACCCAAAAAGCTACCATCTGTGTTTCGAGCCAGGTCGGGTGCGCCGTCAATTGCCAGTTTTGCCTGACGGCTAAGCTAGGTCTGCAACGAAACCTGTCGGCAGGCGAAATCGCAGGGCAGGTCATTGCCGTGATGGATCGGCAGTCTGTAGTCGTGGGCCGGGACCGCATCAACCTGGTTTTCATGGGAATGGGAGAACCCTTCCTCAACTACGACGCGTTCATGGCGGCGGTGCGTCTGCTGGTGAACGAGGCGTCACTCGCAGAATCGCGCATGACGGTTTCTACCTCAGGCATTGTGCCCGGCATTCTTCGGCTGGCGACCGAGGCTGTCAGGCCACGGCTGGCCATCAGCTTGAATGCCCCCAACGATGAGATCCGCGAAGCCATCATGCCGATCACGCGCAAGTGGAAGATCGGGGATGTGATTCAGGCGGCGAGCCAGGTACCGCTGAAGCCGAGGGAGCGGGTCACGTTTGAGTACGTACTTTTGGGCGAACTCAACGACAGCCTGCAACATGCCGACGAACTAGCCGCGCTGGCCAGGAGCGCACCGATGCCGGTCAAAGTAAACCTGATTGCGTGGAACCCCGGCCCCGGAGTTCCTTATGCCATGCCTTCGCCGCAGCGCGTAGCGACCTTTCAGCGAAGGTTGATGGCGCAGGGGATTCCGGCTTTTCTGCGACGCCCGCGCGGACGGGATATCTACGCCGCCTGCGGTCAGTTGAAGCGAACCCTGGTTGAGATTCAACCAGCCGCACTGCTTTCCGATTAACAGGAAAGGTTGGGCGGCAAACACTTCTGATCGGGTGCAGTGAATTCCCACATCTCCCGACTGGAAAACGTCGTGAGATGTGGGAATTCACTGCACCCGATTCAGTCACTCTCATCGCGACCTCTGCTGCCACGCCCGCTAACCCCTAGCCGCAGTACGGTCTCTGCCACCCGGTCGGCGGCGTGGCGCACCACATCGCCTTCCGCGGTAAAGTCGCCAGTGATGCAGCGCACCCCCAGGGCTTCAATCGCCTCAATGTCAGGCGTTATCTGCGAAGCACCTTCGCCCGCGTAGCGATCCAGCAGGCTGCGTGAGACCGGTGCGGTGTTCACCAGTGCGTAGTCGAAGATAGGTCGACGGGTGTGCTCGTAAATCCGTTCAATATGCTGCGAGGCTGTGAGGTTGAGGCTCTCGTTCGACTGCGTCATCAGGTTGCAGATGTACACACGAGTGGCAGGGGAGCAAGCCAGGGCGTCAGCAACTCCCTTGACCAGTAGATTCGTGATCAGGCTGGTGTAGAGCGAGCCCGGGCCGATCGTAATCAGGTCGGCTCGCTCGATGGCTTCGATGGTCTCCGGCAGGGGCGCGGCGTCGGCCGGTTCGAGGATCAATTCCACAATGCGCTGCCGGCTGGCGGTAATGTTGGTCTCCCCGCGCACCAGTGATCCATCATCCATGCGAGCCACCAGCGAAACGTTGGCATCGGTGACCGGATAGATGTGGCCGCGCGTGGCCAGCACTTGCGAGGAAAGCTTGATCGCCTGGGCGAAATCGCCGGTCAACTCAACCAATGCCGCCACAAAGAGGTTGCCGAAACTGTGACCCTCGAGGCCCTCACCTGCCCTGAACCGATGGCGAAATAAGCGAGAGATCAGATGTTCATCTTCGGAAAGCGCCACCATGCAGTTGCGCAGATCGCCGGGTGGCAGCATGTTGAATCCGCGGCGCAATCGCCCACTGGATCCGCCATCATCGGTCACGGTGACCACGGCGGCCAGATCAGAAATGAGGCAGGGAGCCTGCTCGCAGTCGCTGGAGGATTGGTTTGGTGAGGCAACAAAGCGGCGCAGCCCGCGCAGAAGCGTGGAGAGCCCGGTACCACCCCCGATAGCCACCGCGCGAATACTGGCCTGGTCGCTGCTGCCGCGGGCGCGGAGGGCAGCGGCTTGGGCTGGCCGTGGTCTCGCCCGGGGAGAAGCCAGAATTTTTACCATAAAACAATCACCGCGGAGCACTCATAGCATAGGCCGCAAAGTCCGGGCTGGCGATTCCCTGAAGGCGGTATTCATGAGGCGAGAGGTTCAATTGCGGTCGTTATGGAACTTCCGGGTAGAGGAGTTCGGTAAAACGAGGATCATCCGCCATGTCCTGGAAATCGGAATCGCTGCGTGCCTGGATCCGATTGCGCGGGTTCAACTCAATCGCCTTGCCCAGGTGCTCCAGGCATGGTTCCGCCAACCCGGTCATGCTTTCCAGAATGGCCAGCCCGTAGAAGGCATAATCCGCCCTGGGATCCGTTTCCAGGATGCCCTGGAACTGATCCCGCGCTTCCTCGTAATAGCCCGTGTTTAACAATGAGATGGCATAGTCGTACTGCTCTTCAGTGCTGTCGAACGACAGGCCGGCTTTTTGCGCGTGCCGCTGGCATGCAGCCAAATAAACCCGCACCCGTTCCAGAATTTCAACCGGGCCGTCGTGGCTTAGCTTTTCGAACGTCTGCCGCGCTTTGTCGTACTTGCCTTCATGCATCCACGTCAGCGCGTTCTGGTACTCGCTGAGCGATTTCTGGTGCGAAGCATTCGGCATAGGCCGCGCCTTTCCCTCGATGGTACGAGGAGTGCGCCGAGCGGGAATTCCCTGACCAGTATTTTGCATACCCTATCTTCTTTCTCCTGTCAGGCGACAGAAGTCGACGTAGATCGGAAACTTTTTATGCGATCAGTATCAGAATCCGTTTTATACGCACCGGCGGGTCGTACGTCAACCCGGCCCGGTGCCCGGCATCCTTGGCAAGACTGTAGCACGGGCCAATCTCCTCACAACTTGTGAGAAGACTTCGAGGGCGCTAAATACACGGCAGGATTGAGCTCCGGGTCGTTATACATCTTTAGTTGACGGTAAAGTTTGAAGCGCCGCTTGCGTCGGAGGATCTGCTCCCATAGCCGGTCAAGGGACCCAGCGAGATCTTCCCGCTGCTCCAACAGAATGCCCAGCCGCTGCACGTTGCGGTCGTGGTGACCAGCCGGTGCTTGCGGCCGCTCGATCTCTTCTCGTGTATGAAAAATCTTAAGGGAGAGGATCGACAGCCGGTCCAGAATAAGTCCCGGGGATTCAGAGTGCAATTCTGCGTCGCGCGCCGGCAAGTTATGCTGCGCCAGCAGGTTCAGCAGGAATACGTCGCATTGCTCACAAACATCGTTGCGCCGCTGGTTGGTGCGGTCGATGAACTGCTTGATGCGGGCGATGTCCTCGCTGGTCGCCTCAGGCGCTCGTGCATTGTCTTCTGCGTGCCACAGCTCGAAATTCGCCAGATGCTGTTGCGCCAGCAGCCGTGCCAGACCCTCAAATGAAGAACCGACGGCGGGTGCCTCGGTGTGCCAGGTGACTGTGCAACGATCATGGAGCGCGATGGCCAGCGACGAACTGAGGAGCGAAGTGCCTGATTCGGGAGGCATGGTTTATACCAGGCGGCAAAGCGGAGGGAGAGAAAGGGACGGCCTGACTCTCGGCTCAGGCAGATTCGAGAAGTGGTGAGCTCGGTGGGAATCGAACCCACGACCCACGCATTAAAAGTGCGTTGCTCTACCGACTGAGCTACGAGCTCGACGCTGCTTAGTCTCAAAGTTAACACAATCACAGCGGGTTCCCGACCGTGCAGGACCCTGTTCCAGCCCCAATTTGGTTGCAAGGTGAAAAGCTTTTTATGAGACGATGAATGCTCTCTCTCGACCAGTCGAAATACCAGAGTGTAGGTTTGCAATCCTGCTGCTGCTGCCACCGCCGAAATGACTCCCTGTTTTCCGGTAGTTCTTAGGGACGATGATCAAGGTATTGCGGAGGCGTGCGGCCCAGACCTATGCGCGCGCTTTGCTCAAAGGCGGAGTGCGTCAGAGGAGAAGCGGTGAATGAGTGAGAAGCCAGGGGAGCCGGAAGAGGGACCGATGCCGGAAGAGATCGCCAGGCTGTATTCGCAAGCCAACCTGCCGGGAACCCGCTACTGGGATTTTTCTGCTTCTCGCAAGCAGGTGCAGGGCCAGTTTCGCAGACGCATTGAGCGCGAGCATGCAGAGCGTGCCGGAATCGAGCGACCTCCCGCGTCCACACGCCCGGCAATTGAGCAGATTCGTTCTTCCCAATTTCAGTCTGGTCTAGCCCGTGCGCCAGAAAGCGCGCCCCTGGGGCGCGTTGAGCCGGCCGCACCGGAGCTCGGCACTGTTCCTCGGCCAGCTAGCCCGGCGCACTCCGAAGCTCCCTCGACGCGTTGGTACGCGTTGCAGTCGGTGTTTGCGCCCATACCGGGCGGGGTGCAATTTTCTCTCGCCCCCCCGATCAACCTGGTACAGCGACAGCCGATTATGGCTGTTTATTCGCTGGTGGGCGGGGTGGGTAAGACCAGCCTGGTCGCGACCCTGGGACGCGCGCTGTCGGCTATGGGTGAGCAGGTGCTCCTGGTGGACACCACCTTCGGTGGGCTGCTGCCTTTCTATTTCGGTTCCCGGGAGTGTAAGCCGGGAGTGATGCGCACGTTTTCTCCACCGTCCTTTCGGTCCGCGGCGGCGGGCCGGGTGGAAAATCAGGTACCGGTGCAGTTGCTGAATCTTGAGGCAGAGCGTTTTCCCCGGTTTGAGGGTGGTCACGACCTCCTGTTGGGTAAGCTGCTGCAGGATGGCCGGGCAGCCAGCCGAATACTGATTGACGTAGCCACGGCTAGCCGGGAAGTCAACGAGCGATTATTCGCCTTACAGCCGACGGTGCTGGTGCCGGTGCTGCCTGACATGAATTCGGTGGCCAGCCTGCAGTCGCTCGAAGCTTCGTTGGGTGCCCTGGCGAACGGCGCCGCCAGCAGGGTTTTCTACTTGTTGAACCAGTTCGACGATTCGTCGGCACTGCACCGCGATATGCGTGAGATTCTGCGGCATAAGCTTGGCGAGCGGCTTCTGCCTTTCGTCGTGCGTAGCAGTACAGCACTCAATGAAGCCCTGGCCGAGGGCATGACGGTCATGGATTACGCTCCCGATGCAGCGGTGGCCGAAGACTACCGCAACCTTGCTGCCTGGGTGAGCCGGCTGGCGCCTGCCGCCTGCGCCAGCAGCCACGGGGCGCGGTGGCGGGAAAGGTAACGGGGTGCGATGTTGACGGGTAGGATTTACGCAACAGTTGCGGCTGCAGTTTTGCCTTGGTGATTGGTTCAGGGGTGTAGATGTTCCCCACTCAAGCCAAATTCGGCTTGAATGGGCCACTCTAAGTTCGTTGAGCACCCAAGGTTCTCCCAGCCCGGATTTCTCACCACGACTGTCCGGAGACAATCACAATGCCCTCACCCCTGGACGGGTGCCCCATGTTCGCCGACTCCGGCGTACGTGGGTTGAAGATGACGTTTTTCCCGATGTTTTTAGTAAGGGGAGTGAGAACGTTTGAAGGGCTTCGCCCGTCGTATTCCGCCCATGTACGCTGGGGCGAACATGGGGCACCCGTCCAGGGAGTAGGGCATTGTGGTCGGAAGCTCAGGGTTGTGGTAAGAAGTGCGGGCTAGCCCCGAGCTTGTTCCAGCTGGACGTTCCCACGGATGGAACAAATGTTGGGTCCCCCACTCAAGCCGCGTTTGGCTTGAGTGGGGGACATCTACACCAGCGCGACGCAAGCGGAAGAGCTTTAGCGGCGAGCTTTGCTGATGGGGACTACCTGCACCGTGGCATCACGGATCTCTGCCAGGAAGCGATTGATGACGGACCCGCGCAGCAAAATATCCAAACGCGAGCGTGCCGATTGCCCGAAAACCACATGCGAAATGCTTTCGCGTTGCGCGAACTCAATCAGCGCGTCTGCAACGTTCTTGTCCTTCAACACCATCACCTGGGCGCCGAGGTCGCGCGCCAGACGCTGGTATTCCTCCATGCGCTGGTATTCCTCCGGATCGCCGTGGCGCGCATCTGCATCCGGCGCTTCCACTCTCACCGCGTACCAGTTGGTCGCCAACCTGCCGGCAATGCGGGCTCCGACGCGCAAGAGCCGTTCAGCACCCGGCCGTGGGGATAGGCAGACCATCACCTTCTCCGGCATGGGCGCCTGTTCCAGTCCCTGGCTTCTTCGATACTCAGCCGCTCGCGAGCCGACCTCTTCCGCAGTGGTACGCAGCGCGAGCTCGCGAAGCATACTCAGGTTCCCTTTGCGGAAAAAGTTTGCCAGCGATTGCTCCACCTTTTCCGGAGCGTAGATCTTGCCCTGCTTCAAGCGGGAACGCAGTTCCTCGACGGTGACATCGACGTTCACTACTTCATCCGCCCGTTTCAAAAAGCTGTCGGGAATCGTCTCTCGGATCTGCACATCCGCGGAACGGGAAACGGAGTCGTTCAACGTCTCAATGTGCTGCACGTTGACCGCGGTCATTACGTTGATGCCCGCGTCCAATAACTCCAGCACATCTTCGTAGCGCTTGCGATTTCTCGAACCGGGCACGTTGGTGTGCGCCAGCTCATCCACCAGGCAGGTGTGCGGGCGCCGTGCCAGGATGGCGTCCAGATCCATTTCTTCCAGCACTACAGAACGGTAAGGAATGGCGCGCCGCGGAATGGTCTCCAGATCCTTGATCTGGTCCAGCGTATCTTTGCGGCCGTGGGTCTCGATGAGTCCGATCACGACATCGAGGCCTTGTTTCCTCATCAGGTGGGCATCTTCCAGCATCTGGAAGGTCTTGCCTACACCGGGCGCAGCGCCGATATAAACACGGAGTGTCGCGGCATCCTGTTGCGGAGGCGTGATGTCGGTGGAGAGTTCTGTCATAGCCCCTGGCGAAGTGCGTAGCGGAGAAAGTGCAAGCGTTAACCGACTTCGATGGGGTGCCGGGTGGACACCGCAGTGGCGACAGGCAGGGTAAAGCTGAAGGTTGCTCCATGCCCCAGGCGGCTTTCGACGGAAACCTGGCCGCCGAGCAATTCGATCAATCGGCGAACCAGTGCGAGGCCGAGCCCGGTTCCCTGATCATTGCCTGGATTATGGCCTGCGCTGAAGCGACCGAAGATGTTGGGCAACCGATCCGCTTCGATCCCGCGGCCAGAGTCACGTACGAAGAACTGGATGTTGTCCTGCTGCTCCTTGGCCTCGAGCAGGATGGTGCCGTTCTCCGGGGTGTAGCGCACTGCGTTGCTCATCAGGTTGTCCATGATGCTGCGCACGGCTCGTCGATCGCCATTCACGTGTGAGAGATCGCTGAACGCGTTAATTTGTACATCAATGTTTTTCGCGCGCAGTTCATCGCGCGCCCGTGCACTGGCGTCCCGCAGGATGTCAATGGGACGGAATCGATCCATGCGGATCTCGCGACGGCCCGTGTCGAGTTCAGAGACTTCGATCAGGTCAGACATCAGATCGTTCAGACGCTCGGCTTCTTCTTCTGCCCCGTGGATCACATCGGCCTGCAAGGGCCGTAGTTCGCCGGCGAATCCGGAGGTAAGCGTGTACAGGCTTAATCGTAACTGTTCCAGTGGCTTTCGCAGCTTTTGCGAAGCGATGCTCAGAAAGCGGGTCTTGAAGCGATCGACTTCCTGCATTTCCGTGATGTCCTCAAGCACGCTCACAGCGCCCAGCAGCTTGCCCTCTAAATCACGCATCGGCGTGGTGCGCAGGCGATAACTGCGGCCGCCTTCCCCCAGTTTCATGGGCAGCATGGCTGCTTCATCTTGGCTGGCAATCGACTGCCGCATGGAAACTGCATCGCGCACGGCGCGCAACACGCGTTCGCCCCCGGGTGTATTTGTCAGGGCCATGCGGTCTGCGGCTGCATCGCCCAGCACTTCATTTGCCGCCTGGTTCAGCTTAATCACGTGGCCCTTCGCATCCGTGACGATCACAGGCTCAAAAATGGACTGCACCACCGCATCTGAGAGCTGCTGGTCCATTTGCTTACGGCCGGATTCGGTATCCCGCAGATCTCGCAGCCGCACCGCCATCCGGTTAAGCTCAGTGGCGATGGTGCCCAGATCGTCGCGATTGCGCCACTCGATGCGTTGTTGCAATTCGCCTTGCCCGATGCGGCGAGCCGCGGCGGCGGTGCGGCGGATGGGGCGAATGATCCAGAACAGAAAGCCGGCAGCGATCAGGGTTCCGGCGAGGGCGCCAAGCGCGGTCAGCGTGGCCGCATGGTTGGCCATTGCGACGACGGCTGCGGGCGCAAGCGTGGCCGCCCGGCGCAATGAGAGTACACCGTGCACGCCGACCCCAATGAGGAGAGAGAGCAGCAGCAGGTAACCGAGGATTAATCGTTGATACAGCGTCAGCATGGAGGTCGTCGAGCTCCGCGGCTCAGTGCTATTTTGCGCCTTCTGCGCCATGAATCAAAGTGCCCAGCCGGCAAACGCGCACTGCCGCATTCGTATAAGGGCATGGCAACTGAGTGCTTGCGGGTAATGGCAGCACAATCCAGGTAACGCCCATCGGGGTAAGCCGTGCCAATCGCGCAGCATCACTCAATCCATTGAGATGAGCCGTCGCCTGCGCTCCTTGCCGCCACAGATCCGCAGCCGCGGGAAAGTTGCTGGCGATGCCGCCATCTTTGTAGTAGTCGGCGACCGCGCTGCGTTCGGCTGTGGCGCGAAAGCCCTGCGCATCTTCTCCCGGGGTTTCCACGTAGTCGTTGTCCAGGGCAAAAAGGGCATGGTTCGGTGTGTGGTCGCGAATCCACAAGAACGCCTGCGCCCATGGGTTTACGGGCAGCTGACCAGGCCATTCCACCTGGCCGGACGCCGGATAGGTCAGCCGCTGCCCGGCAAACAGGCTCAATGCGACCAACGCGTAAACCGCCGCCACTCTCCGCCGGGCGTGTTGCGCGAAGAACCCTGGCAGGCCGCCTGCCAGCAGAACTCCGGCCAGGTACACCCAGTGAAAGGCACGCAGCACCTGCAGCCTGGCCAGCCAGAGGCTTCCGCCGCGATGCACAAAGCATAGTGACGTGAGCAGGGCGCAAGTGCCGAGGCCAGTGACCGCGATCGCGAGACCGCGCGCCGGGTTCGCTGAGCGCATGCGTACGATCGTGGCTGCCAGCAGAAGCAAGGGGATGACCAGGCCCAGATACTCGTACCACTGCCAGCTGGAAAGAAAGAAGTAGGAGCGGCTGAGGGCGGCCAACGCGTAGGGCGTTTGAGCGTCAGCATGGCGCGAGAGCAGGAACGACAAGCCAGCCAGCGTCCATCCAGAAGCATAGAACCCGATGAGCAGGCGCCACCGCGTCTTCTGCGCCAGGGCAACGCTCACTAAAAGGATCGCCGTGTAAGCCGCCATCAGAGGGTGGAACAACGCGGCGGCTGTCACCCAGCACACGGAGCGCAGGTACCTCTTTTCAAGCACAGCAGCCAGCGCAAACAACCCGAGCGGGGTTGAGATTGAGCGAGCCGTGACATACGGGTCCATGATGTCGAGGGACGTTCCCGCGATCGGCAAGGTGAAGCAGCATGCTGCCAGCAGCACCGAAGCCCACTCACTGTTTTCTAGGCCGAGCCTCGTGATCTTGTCTTTGATGACGTCAGAAGGACTGGGAAGGGATCGGCTGTCACTGGGAAATCCTTCCAACGGAGAGCTGTGAATTCCCACATCTCCCGACTGGAAAACGTCGTGAGATATGGGGCACCCCAGGTTGTGACGGATTGATTTTTTTTTAATCACCCTTGGTGACAGGCCGGAAGTTACTTTCCAGCACCCCAGCAGAAACAGGTAGATCGACAGGAGATGGCAGACCAGCAGCAACGGTGGCAGCGGCACGTGGAGCCAGCGCACGCATGCCGCCAGCAGGTGGGCAAAGACCGACAGGCGCGTGGGCGATAACGCAAATACTGCATCCTCTGGGTAAAGGGCAGGATAGGCCAGCTTTTTGATGCCCGCCACATAAACCGCGCCATCGTCGGCCAGAGGATGAAAGCCGTGAATCAGCAGAACCAGGGGCGAAAGCAAAGCGAGGCTGAACGCGGGTTTGCCGATTGAAAAGGCCACGGCCTTAAGATCGCTGCTGCTGATAACGGCCGAGCACATCATCAAGCGTCACCATGCCCTCGAGGGTTCCTTTGCTTGCCCGGTTCTGGATCGGCAAGACAGGCCAGCGCGCCAGCGACGGGATTGCGCTGTCGAGCGGCATATCAGGAAACAGCAACGGTATTCTGTCGGGCTTGAGCGTGCGCTCCAATTCTGTGTCCGGGGTATGGGCAGCCGCGGTCGCCGTGTACTCCGTGCGATTCATGGAGTACCAACTACCATCCCGCAGCTTGACCAGCAGCACCGGCGCGTCCACCACCGCCAGCGCATCCGATACCTCCTGCAGCGTCGCGGTGGAGGCGAACACCGGATAGATCACCGGCCGTAAAGCATCTTCCAGGTGCAAAACGTTCTCTTCCCGCTGTTCCTCCATGGAGGGCAGATCTAAGCCATCCTGGTGCGTGAATGCTTCGAAGATGGCGTAAGGCTGCAGGCTGCGAGAAACGAGGTAGGCGATGGTGTTCGCCAGAATCACCGGCAGCACGATCGAGTAATTGCCGCTTACTTCGAGCACCATGAAGACCGAGGTCAAGGGGACACGAAGGAACGCGGCAAACAACACTCCCATCCCGACCAGCGCATATGAAGCCACGGAGATCGGGAAGTTAGGAAAGAAAACTTTTTCGAAGGTGCCGATCGAAGCACCCAACATAGCCCCCACGAACAGGGTTGGAGCAAACATGCCGCCCGGCGTGCCGCTCGAGAAAGAGAGCGTGGTGGCAATGATCTTTAGCAACGCCAGCGCCAGCAGAAACTTCCACGTGAACTGGCCGTGCATCGCCTGGTCGATCACCGTATAACCCGGCCCCATGACCTGCGGAGCCCCGAAGAATCCGATAGCGCCAACGATCAAGCCCGCGACCGCAGGCTGGCCGTAAAAGGTCCAACGAGGAAGGCCGCGCAAGCGAGGACGCAAGTACCCGAGCGCTCGCGAGAAGATCACCGAAGCGATACCGCCGGCCACGCCCAACACCGTGTAGGCCAGCAGTTCCTGGGGGCCTCGCAACGTGATCGAGGGAATGCGGAACATCGGCTCCGGACCCCAGAACCAGCGCGCGACGACCACGCTGGAAATGGCTGAGAGCACAATCGATCCCAGCACCGCCGCGCTCCATTTGCCAATCACTTCTTCCACAACGAAAAGAATTGCCGAGATGGGCGCGTTGAAGGCAGCCGCAAGCCCGGCTGCTGCGCCAATAGGCGCAAACAGCCGCAGACGTTCGCGCGAAAGGCTGAGACGGCGGCTCACCATGGAGGCGACGCCGGCGCCGATTTGCAGCGAAGGGTCTTCAGGCCCGAGCGAGAACCCGCCACCGATGGCCAGCGCCGCCGTCAGAAACTTACCCGTCACCGTCCGGAACGAGATGTAACCGTTGTAGATGTACAGCGCGGCTTTCGTCTGGTTAATGCCGCTGCCGCGCGCCCCGGGAAACACCAACTGCACCAGCGCCGCGACCACCAGGCCCATCGCCATGGGCACGAACAGCAGCCGGAACTGCCCGGAATGCGGCGATGATCCCAGCGTTAGCACCTGGATCCAGTTAATCGCCACCCGGAAACAAACCACCATCAACCCGGAGAGCACGCCAATAAAAATAGAGAGCACCAGGAAGAGGCGCTCATCCCGGTTGGGCGCCAGCTTCTGCACCTCCGCAGGATTGGGCTTGTACTGCTTCTCCGCGGCGATCGCCTCTGAATCCAACCCGGTGGCTGCTACGGTTGCGACGGGATCCATGGGTTGCAAAGGATCAGTGCCAGGTGTTTCCGTGGCCGTACTCATTCTTCCTCCACCTGGTTTGGCGCCTGGGCAATCCTGAGCAGCAGGTCATCGTCTCCGGTGGGCGCACCGCACACCTGGCGGGTGACGAGCTCTGTGTCGTAGATGAGCTCGATCTGCGTCTGGGTTAACTCAGGATTACTTTTCAGGCTGGCTACCGTGATTTTGGCGGGCAATTGCTGCCAACGCTCCCTAAGCGATTGCAGAGGGTCTGGGGGAGCCGGGGCAAGGGCTGGATCCTTCGTAGGGACCGGGGCCGGCCGCGCAAAATGAGACGCGAAGTTCTTAAGCGGATTGGCCAGCGGACCACCCGAAGAAGGGGGCGGCGTGCCTGCAGCCTGCGCGTCCTTGGGGGGGGCGGCGCTACCCGAATCCACACATTCCGTTAGCCGTGCCAGGGCGATCTTCCGGTCGTTCAAAACGCGTGTACTCTGCTCTTTCAGGTTGAGCCTGGGCGATGGATACAGTTGCAGCAAACGGATGGCCTGGGCCAGCATCAGCCGGCTCTGGTCCAGCTCTGCCGATGCCTCCTGATCCGCGGTGCTACCCTCCAGCGCACGGGTGAGGTACCGCTTCGCTTCCTGAAAGCGGCCAATTTGAAAGGCCGTGCGCCCCGCGCCAATCACCGCTTCATGCAGGTTGCCGCGACGACGAAGCAGGCTTCGATACAGATGCAGGGCGTCGATGGGATCCTGGGCCTGCTCCATGGTGCGCGCCACGTTCAACAGGAGGGAAATGTCATCTTCCGGAGCGTTTCCCTGGGCCACCAGGAGTTCACTCCGCGCCTGATCGAGCATGCCCTGCGAGATCAGGTAATGAATCAGCTCAAACCGCACATCGCGGCGCCGGATGTACCCATCCCCTTCCCAATTCCCGTAAATGGCCCGCTGGTAGTCCTGCACAGCGTCGGTTTTGTTGCCTTGCCGCACTGCCAGCCGCGCCAATTGCAAATTGATCAGCCCGCTCCCTTGTTGCGTCTCCAGCAGGGTATTGAAATAGACGGCCGCCTCCTGGATACGCCCGGCAGAGGCAAGAGCTTCGGCCAGCTTGATCTCCGTATTGCGATTGCCGGGGTCGTAGGCGAGGGCGGAACTCAGGGCATTGATCGCGGCCTGGGGATTGCTATCGCGCAGGGCCTGTTCGCCCCGCGTCAGCCATCGAACAGCCAGGGCCGACTGGTGGGAAGCGTAAGATTGGTATAGATAATTGGTGAGGACGGCCAGCACTGCTGTGATCGCAAACAGTGTCAGTAGGGCAAGCGAATCGGAGATGATGAGCCGGCGCCGCTCCAGTTTCTCCCCGGCGCTCAGCGGAGATTTCAACGCGAAAAGCGACATTATGTCCAGTTTACTTGCAAAGAACCTCTCATCTCTCTATGGATGCCTGGTTCCGGTTACCAAATACGTTTGTAGTTCGAAAGCGGCAAGTGTTTGGTCGTTCTGCATCTGAGTGGATGCCGCCGGTGAGTTAACGGCAATGGGAGTTCACGCAACGATGAAGCAGCAGACGGGTGCTGAAGTTGAGATGGCGCAGGCCGGCGGGACAGACCTTGAGGCGAGGGAAGAAGCCCTGGCGGCCCGCTTTCGTTCCCTGGGCAGCGTCATCGTGGCTTACTCGGGTGGAGTCGATTCGGCTTACCTGGCGTACGCCGCGCACAAAGCGCTGGGATCGCAGATGCTGGCTGTGATTGCCGACTCGGCAAGTCTGGCGCGGTCACAATATAAAGACGCCTGCATGTTTGCCGATGAACACCAAATCCCCTTGCGGGTCATCAAAACGCACGAATTGGAGCGCGAAGCCTACGCCGTCAATGGACCGGATCGCTGCTTTCACTGCAAGGATGAACTCTTCGCTGGTTTGGAACAGGAACTGGAGCGGACGGGCTTCCAGGCTCTGGCCTACGGCCTGAACCTCGACGACAAACAGGATTTTCGGCCTGGCCATAAAGCGGCGGCGCAGCATCGGGTAGCCGCGCCCCTGGCTGAGGCTGGGTTGAGCAAAGCGGATGTGCGCGCCCTTTCGCTGCGAGCGAATCTGCGCGTTTGGGATAAGCCGGCATCGGCGTGTCTTTCTTCCCGCATGGAGTATGGCCGGCGGGTGACTCCGGAAGCACTCCTGATGATCGAGCGGGCTGAGGATTCCCTGCGCGGGCTGGGATTGAAGCGGTTTCGCGTACGCCATCACGGCTCCATCGCCCGCATCGAGATTGCAGAAGAAGAAATGGCAACCGTGCTGCAGGCGGGCAGAATGAAAGCCATGGCAGCCGTGGTGCGCGCCGCCGGCTTCCAGTACGTCGCGCTCGATTGTGAAGGGTACCGCTCCGGTTCCATGAATGAAGTTCTGCCGGTCGAGGTGTTGGCTGGGTTTGCAATCAATGCCAAAGCGGGCGCAGGGGACTAGGGCGATGCGCATTGGTTATTTGGAATGTTTTGCCGGCATCAGCGGCGACATGCTTATGGCCGCGTTGGTCGACGCGGGCGCACCCATTGAACTCCTGGAACGAACGGCGGCCTCGCTTGCGCTCGGGGCGCATCTGCGGGTAAGCCGGGTAAATCGCAGCGGCATTCAGTCAACCAAAATCGACGTGATCGTGGAAGGGCAGGTCCATGAGCCTGCTGCCGAAACAGGTCCGGTCCAGCAACCGGGTGCGCACAGCCACACGCATGAACATGGGCATGACCACCATCACGACCACGTTGACCACAGACACGATCACGCGGATCACGATCACACACATAGCCACGGTCCCGAATCGGCGTCCCATTCCCATGCGCACACTCACTCCCACGGCCGAAGCTTGCCTGAGATTCGTGCCCTGCTCATGCAGGCGGATCTTACAGAAAAGGCACGCTCCCTCGCGTTGCAGGCATTTGCGCTTTTGGCCAAGGCGGAAGGGCGCATTCACGGTGTGCCCGAAGAAGAGGTGCACTTCCATGAGGTAGGCGCCATCGATGCCATCGCCGATATCGCCTGCTGCGCAGCAGCGGTCGATGCGCTCGGCGTCGATTCCTGGTATTGCTCGCCTGTCAACGTGGGGAGTGGTTTTGTAAATTGTGCCCACGGCCGTTTCCCTGTGCCGGCGCCCGCGACAGCGGAGTTGCTCAAGGATGTGCCGACCTACTCCGCCCACATGCAGATGGAGTTGGTTACGCCGACCGGAGCCGCCTTGCTGCGAGCCATGGATTGCCATTTTCGCTCGCCCGAAATTATGCGTACGCACAGCATTGGTTATGGAGCGGGCACGCGGGATCCGGAGCGCTTTCCTAATGTGTTGCGCGTGAGCCTCGCTGACATGGCAGAGACGCAGCCGTTTCAGCAGGACCGGGTAACAGTGCTGGAGTGTGCGGTGGACGACCTGAGTCCGCAGGTGCTGGCGCACACCGCGCAACTCGTCCTGGAGCGGGGCGCGCTGGATGTGATGAGTGCCCCGGTGACCATGAAGAAGGGACGGTTGGGAACCCTGTTCACCGTGCTTTGCAAACAGGAACATGCCGCGGAGCTGCAGCAAATAATTTTTCGAGAGACAACAACGCTGGGGATCCGGGTGCGTGAGGAGAATCGCGTGATCCTTGCCCGCCAGACGACCCCGGTGCAGACGGAGTTCGGCGTCATCGCCGTCAAGACTGGCTCGTGGCAGCAGGAAGACTGGAACGCTGCCCCCGAGTTTGAAGATTGCCGCCGTGCCGCTGCTGCATTCGACGTGCCGCTTAAGAGCGTGATGCAGGCGGCGATGGCTGCCTGGCGGCTGCAACATGAGCAGCCACGCACGGCACTGGAGGCGGGAACCCGGTCATGACGCCCGACACTATTCTGGAAATGCTGCAGCGTGTGCGCGACGGCGCCCTGCGCCCTGAACAAGCCATGGAACGCTTGTCCAACCTGCCCTTTGAAGACGCCGGATTCGCCAAGATTGACCATCATCGCCAGTTGCGAAACGGCCTGCCTGAAGTGATCTACGCGGCAGGCAAAACCGCGGCGCAGGTGGCAGAGATTTTCTTTCGCATGGCCGCCGCGGGTGGCGATGTGCTGGCCACGCGTGCGGATGAGGCCGCGTTCCTGGCGGTAAAAGAGATGGTGCCGCAGGCGCAGTACTTTCCCGTGGCCCGTATCATCGCGCTGCGCAGCCGGCAAAGCCAGGAGCGCGAGCCTCGCGGTGCGCTGGCCGTGCTGTGCGCCGGCACGAGTGACTTGCCGGTTGCAGAAGAAGCAGCCATTACAGCAGAGGTGATGGGCGCATCGGTGCGCCGCATTTACGACGTTGGCGTCGCCGGTCTGCACCGCTTGCTGGCGAACCGCGAGGCTTTGCGTGCGGTGGAGGTAGTGATCGTGTGCGCCGGCATGGAAGGCGCACTGCCCAGCGTGGTCGGCGGGCTGGTGGGCGCGCCAGTGATCGCGGTGCCCACGAGCGTGGGCTACGGCGCGGCCTTTGGTGGCCTGGCCGCGTTGCTCGGCATGTTGAACTCCTGCTCCCCCAACGTCACCGTGGTCAACATCGACAACGGGTTTGGCGCAGCCTACGTTGCCTCGATGATTCTGCACCGCATCCATTTGCAGGCAGACAAAACTCCTGAATTGATCGCAGAAGCGCAGCAGCGCTGAGCGGCGTGAGTTTACCGCTTCTGAAAGTCTGGCGAGCCCAGCAGCAAGCCGGCCAGCAGCGATGCTTGTTTGTCGGTGGGTGCCGGTATCGGCGTGGGTAGGTCCATCACCTGCACAAAGGCGGCGCGGAGGGGTATGGCTCCCGGTGCTTTTCGCGCGGGTCTCTCTGGCTGTGGGGCTGGCAACGCGACGCCGGCTAACGTGTTTGCTTCCCTCAGGACGGTTTGCCGGGATTGCGCAGACAGTTGATCGTTCAGGAATAGGGATTCCAGGCTTCCCTCTTTCTGCTCGGTGGTGACGTCGCTGGGTGCCTTGATCCTCAACAAGCTATCCAGATCAGTCGCGGTGCCAAGCTTGTTGCCGGCCAGGGCGAGCGCCAGGTTGATGCGGCTGAGCAAATCGCCAGTGTTTACCCAGGCAGTGGCGGTCCAGGCATAGCCGTTCGGGGTTTGGCAGCCGTAGTAGGGCATGCCCAGTTGGTTCATTGCGTTCAAAAGTGCTGCGGGGTTTTCCACCTCGCCCCCGGTCGCGCGCACCGCCGAGAGTACGAACTCCTCCGGGGTTTTTACCTTGGCGCGATACGAAGAGCGCGCCCAGAATTCGGGCGAGTTGAACAGGGTGCGCAGCACCTGACGAATGTCACCGTTACTGTGCGTCCAGGTTTTGGCCATGCGGTTGACCAGGGCTGGCGGCGGTGTATCGCTGACGAAGCGCTCCGCGAGCTGTTCAGAGATATGGAGCGCCGTTCGGGGGTTCATCGCTAACTTGTGCAGGACTGCCAGCCCCTCCTGTTGCCCGTTCTCCTGAATGGTCTCTCCCAGAACGTACTTGGCTCCGGGCTCGTGGCGACGCTCGTTGAACACGAAGCCGGCGCCTTTGCGCGGCTCTTCGATTGTCCAACCGGTAAAAACCCTGGCTACTTCGGTCACGTCCTTCTGGGTGTAGCCGCCATCGACGCCGAGGGTATGCAGCTCCATCAGCTCGCGCGCATAGTTCTCATTCAGGCCGGCATCCCCTTTCTTTGCGTTTGGATTGGCCTGGGCACGTCGCGCCGCTAACGAATTTGGGCCGATGCTGGCGTGGTTGTCGAGATAGAACAACATCGCCGGGCTTTTTGCGGTGGCCACTAGTAGATCTTCAAATTTGCCCAGGGCGCGCGGCGCGACAACATTCTCCTGATAGTCCGCCAGGTACCAGGGGGCGAATGGCCCTTTCTTCAGGTACACATTGAAATGGTTTAGCCAGAAGTCGGTCATGACGGCCTGCAGCTGGCGCTGGCTGTAGAGGTCTGTGAGTAGCCGGGTTTGCAGGAGCTCGCCTGAGACCAGCTGCGTTGGGTTAACCAGTGCTACCACTGTTTCTTTTTGCTGCGGCGTCATGCCGCTGGTGAGCTGGAGACGCTCTTCCGGGGTCAGGTCTTTGAGGAAGCCGCGAAGCAGACCCGGCTTCATGGTGACCAGGCGATTTAGTCGCTCCGTGGGCGGCAGGTTTACGATCTGCGTCGATGCCAGGTCGGCATACAGCTTCTGCTCATGCACGGTCATTGAGGGAGAACTGGCGGGGTCTTCCGCCGCTGCCGGCTGCGCATCTTTCTTGCGTTTCTCTTCGTAGGCAGATACCTGGTTCTGGTAGATAGCGCGTTCCACTCGATCGTTCGGCAGTGCCTCTTTGCCGTCGGCCACGGCCCGGATGACGGCTGCAGAAGGGTACGCCTGCAGCAGCGCCGTTTGGCTGAGGCGCATGGCAGGGTAGTTCTGCAGGCGCGCCTGCAGTGCGCTGTCGTCGATGCGCTCCGGGTTAAGCTGCATCTCGATCCATTTTTTTACGCCGACCGCCTGTACTTGCTGCACATCGCCTGGACGCGCTCCGAAAGTGAGCCGATTCAGCGCGTGGGCGGCGCGCTCTTCTTGAGACAACGGGCGCTGTGCAGGGCTTCTCTTGCCAAACCAGGAGGGAGACGCTAACAGAGCGGTAGGCGCTTGCAGCAGCGAAAGGATCAGACCGGAGGTGACAACGCGCCGGAAACATCCGGCCGAGAACGAACAGGTATCCATGGTCAAGCTACTCCGCACAGACCAGTGTGATGGTCTGGAAATGCTGACCCGTGCTTTCCGCCAAAGTCGCGGTTCGTGACGGATTTGGGGGCAGGGGGTGGGGTTCATCGGAAGCCTGACGCCGGGCTACTGGACGGCGAAATCAGCCCGTAACGGATGACGGGTGCCCCACATCTCGCTCGTTTTTTGCGAGATGTGGGATTCCACCAAGCTCGGCCCGTGAGTGTGGAAGGTGTATTTGACCTCCGTTCAAGAACTCTTGCCAGCACAGAGTGGCCGGGGGACAGTAGTGGAATCCCACATCTCGCAAAAAACGAGCGAGATGTGGGGCACCCGTCATTGCTTAGAAAGGAAGATTCGGGTTAGAAAGGAGGATTCGCTCCGGGCAAGGAGCTTGCTGGCTAGCCGGCAGCGTTTTCCACGACCGGCTCCAGGCTGGGCGGCAAGATACCGAGTGCCTGGTAGATGGGACGCACTTCCACCCGGATGGCCCGCAAGCGGGTGGCGAACCAGAGAGCTCCCAGGATCACCACGCTACCGGTAATGATCACGGTGTGCGGAGCTCCCAGCCAATGAGCAAGCCCTCCAGCCAGCAGGCTGCCGAAGGGCGCCATGCCGACAAAGGCCATGGTGTAGTAGCTCATCACGCGGCCGCGGCGATCTTCCGGCACCAGCGTTTGGATGATGGTGTTGCTGGCGGCCATCCCCTGCATCATGCCGAAGCCCACCAGCAGCATCATCAGCAGAGAAAACCAGAGCGTGCGCGAGAGGCCGAACAAAATAAGCCCCACGCCAAAGGACGCAGCCGCGATTGGGATCATGCGACCGAGGCCCAACACGCTCTTGCGCAGGGCCAGCTGTATGGCAGACACCAGTGCGCCCACCCCGGATGCGCCCACCAGCAACCCCAGCGTGTGCGGCCCACCATGCAGCACCTGGGAAGCGAAGACGGGCATCAGCACCACAAACGGCATACCCATCAGGCTGACCACGGCGAATAGCAGGAGGATGGTGCGTACCGGAGCAAAACCCGACACGTAGGCCCAGCCCTCCTTTAGCTGCGCCGCCATCGACGTCGTGGCGCGCAACGCGGAGACCGGCTTGACCTGCATGAATGCCAGCGAGGCGATGACCGCCAGATAGCTGAGCCCATCGATCAGAAAGCAGTAGCCTTCGCCCAGGGCGCCAATGACCAGCCCGGCGAGCGATGGACCCAGCAATCGAGCCAGATTCACCATCGACGAATTGATTGCGATCGCATTGCCCAGATCTTGCCGGTCCTCGACCATTTGCAGCAGAAATGCCTGCCGCCCCGGCATATCGAACGCGTTGATAAGCCCCTGAAACGCGCTCAGAACGAGAATCTCGTGAATGGTGATGCGTTTCGAGAGAGTGAGCCCTGCCAGAGCGAGCGACTGAACGCCGGCAAGCGCCTGCGTCCAGAGCAGCACTTTGCGGCGATCGAGGCGGTCCACCCACACGCCGGCAAACGGTGCCAGCAGAAAAGTGGGAATTTGCCCCATGAAGCCCACGAAACCCAGCAGTAATGCCGACCCCGTAAGACGGTAGACCAGCCAACTGGTGGCTACACGCGTCATCCAGGTGCCGATGAGCGAGATGCTTTGGCCGCTGAAGAAGAGCCGGAAGTTACGATGCCTGAGCGCGCGCCAGGCATGGGAGAAGCTATTCTTTTTGTATTCTTCCGCTGTAGCCAAAAGTCTCGGTCCTGTGATTACAGGAATTGGATGCGATAGGAAAAGACCGAGGGCTCGCTACCATACCGGCCTTATTTGCGGGCAGCTACCTCTCCATGCTACAACCCGAGAACCGGGATCTGAACCCAAGCAACTACAGATTCATCACATCTAAGGTCTACTACCAGCATCCGCAAGGAGAAACTATGCCCTCTAGTGCCACCGCAGTTCCCGAAACATCTGCCATCACGCGCGAACAGCTGATTGCGTTGCTCAACGAAGACCTGGCCCGGGAGTACCAGGCCGTCATCGCCTACGTGACCTACTCCCAGGTGCTGAAAGGCGCTGCGTACATGAATATCGCGGCCGAACTGGCCGTACACGCCACCGAAGAGTTACAGCATGCATTGATTATCGCTGGCCAGATCGACTACCTGGGCGGCATGCCGGTGGTGGTGCCAAAACCGGTGAAAACCTCGGAAAAGGCAGAAGACATGCTCCGGTTTGACCTGGAAGCTGAAAACGAGACCATCCGCAACTACCGCGACCGCGTGCGCCAGTGCGATGCCCTGGGCGAATTTTCGACTTCCGAGCAGATTCGGACGATCCTTGTGCAGGAACAGGATCACCAGATTTCCCTGGCCACGGCTCTGGGCATCGACGTGCCCAACCTGAGCGAGACCCCGAAGACGACCAAATAGATCTGCAAGTCGCAGGGAGCGGGTGGCTTAATCCTCTCCCCTGCGACTGAGCGGCGCCGGTTCAGTTAAAATCGGAAAAGCCGCCATGTTTGAAAACCTATCCGATAAGCTCCAGCGTGCCTTCAAGAACCTTCGTGGTCAGGGTACGATCACGGAAGAAAACATTGGCGAGGCCCTGCGCGAGATTCGGGTAGCCCTTCTCGAAGCCGACGTAAACCTGAACGTGGTCAAGGAACTGGTTGACCATATCCGTGAAAAGGCGGTTGGCCAGCAGGTAATGACTGCGCTGTCTCCCACAGAGCAGGTGGTCAAGATCGTCCGCGATGAACTGGTAGACCTGCTGGGCCGCGATACGGCTCGCTTCAACTTTGCTTCTCGCCCCCCAACCGTGATCCTGATGGCCGGCTTGCAGGGGTCGGGTAAAACCACCACTTCCGGGAAGCTGGCTGCGTGGCTGCGCAAAGGCGGTCACCGGCCGTTGCTGGTATCTGTCGACGTGTACCGGCCTGCTGCCCGGGAACAGTTGCGGGTGGTTGCTAAAGCGATCAACGTGAACCTGTACGAGGGCGACACCAAGGGTGAGGCGCCAGGAATAGCCCTGGTCGAGCGACTGGCGAAAGAGGCTCGGCGAGAAGCCATCAACTCCGGCTGCGACACCCTCATTGTCGATACCGCGGGCCGTTTGGCCCTGGATGAGGAACTGATGCAGGAGATGCGGAGCCTGAAGGCTCTGCTGAACCCGCAGGAGATCCTGTTTGTGGCCGATGCCATGACGGGTCAGGATGCCGTTCACTCCGCTGGCGAGTTCCACAAGCAGTTGGCCCTCACGGGCACGGTGCTGACCAAGATGGATGGCGATGCTCGCGGCGGCGCGGCCCTTTCCATCCGGCATGTCACCGGCCAGCCGGTCAAGTTTATTGGCACGGGCGAAAAGTCAGACGCCTTTGAGCCCTTTCACCCCGATCGTATTGTGAGCCGCATCATGGGCATGGGCGACATGATGACGCTGATCGAACGGGCGGAAGAGACCCTCGACAAGAAAAAGCAGGAAGATTTTGCCCGTAAGGCCCTGTCAGGGGATGGTTTTTCGCTGGAAGATTTTCGCGATCAGTTACGACAGATTCGCAAACTTGGCTCCATGCAGAGCATTCTCAAGATGCTGCCCTCGGTTGGACCGTTTCAGGGCATCCAGCAAATGGCGGGGCAGGTGGATGAGTCACAGTTCACGCGCATTGAGGCCATCATCAATTCGATGACCAAACAGGAGCGTGACAAGCACGAGATCATTTCTGGCAGCCGCCGCAAACGGATTGCGCGCGGGTCAGGGACCACGGTGCAGGAAGTGAACCAATTGCTGCGGCAGTACGCGCAGATGCGGAAGATGTTCAAAAGCGCAGCCAAGGGTGGCGGCATGCAGCGCCGCATGATGGGCGCGCTGAGTGGCATGCGTGGCATGGGCCGGTAGCTGCACTTTTTCCTCATGAAATTCTTAGTTCTATGAAGCGGTTGGTCTGTGGCAAGCGTCCAATCGCTTTAGAGTGGTTTCAGCGCCATGGCCAAACTACAAGACCAACTCGACCAGATCACCGCGAATACGCGGAACCTCGTGCAGCCGGAGCGACTGGAGATTAGCGAGCGGGCGGTGGCTGAGTTGTATGCCGCCGGGGTGGAAGACCGGATCCTTCCGGTGGGTTCTACAGCGCCGGACTTTGCGTTGCCGGATGCTGCCGGGCGGCTGGTGCATAGCTCTGATCTGCTCGCCCTTGGTCCGTTGGTGATCAACTTTTTCCGTGGCCGGTGGTGCCCCTATTGCGTGACTGAACTCGAGTCGTGGAGAGATTTGTATACGGCGGTTCGAAAACGCGGTGCGTTGTTGATTGGGGTTTCTCCGCAGACGGTTCGTCAGAATGACTTCACCGCTGTGCAGCATGGGCTTCCCTTCCCTGTGCTCACGGACGCCGGGTGTCGCCTGGCCGCCCAGTTCGGGTTGGCGTATTCCGTTGCTCCCTCGCAGCAGCAGTACTATCGCAGTATCCTGGTGAATATCCCGTTGGTGAATGGGGACGCCAGTTGGCGGCTTCCGCTCCCCGCAACTTATATCGTTGGGCAGGACGGGACGGTACTGTTCGCCGGGGCCCATGCGGACTTCCGGGTTCGACCAGAACCTCGGGAGATCCTGGATATCCTGACAGCCTGACCGGCATCTCTCCCGCCAGTTCCATAACAAATCGTGGGTGCCCCACATCTCGCTGTTCTTCGCGAGATGTGGGATTCCACGGACCCCAAACCATCGTTGTGGAAGGTGTAGATGGCCCTTCATCAAAAATCTTCTGGTAGTAGAGCGTAGCCGGTAGACAGCTGCGGAATCCCACATCTCGCGAAAAACGAGCGAGATGTGGGGCACCCGT
>CAZZVD010000017.1:0-35722 GCA_964657465.1 uncultured Acetobacteraceae bacterium
GGGCTAGCCCTGGGCTAGCCCGTAACTTGTCACCCCGAGAAATCTGCTTGCATTGCAAGTTAAGGACGGGATGAACGGGGTACGATCCGCATCGGTCAGGCTGAGCGAGCGGAGTAGGATGTTCATTAGGAGCGCAGCCGAGGGATCTGCTGTTTTCCCAACCCGCACCGACTGCATCACACGACGCGCTTACCTGCGGCGAACACCATGGCCGGCCGCTGGGCGCCGGCGAAATAAGGAATCTCCCGGTAGTCACTGCTTTCGTGGACGACAAAGTCCGCGGCTTTGCCGGGCTCTAACGAACCTACTTCCCCAGCAAGATCCAGGCTCCAGGCCGCGTTGATCGTAGCTGCGGTGAGCGCTTCGGCAGGCGTCATTTTCATCTGCGTGCAGGCGAGTGACAGCACCAGGGGCATGGACGTGAGGGGCGAAGATCCAGGGTTGAAGTCGGTTGCCAGCACGACCGCGAGGCCCGCATCCATCATGGCGCGAGCCGGCGGGTATTGCCGGGAGCCGATGGAGTATACCGAGCCAGGGAGCAACACGGGTTGCACGCCGGCGGCGGCCAGCGCGGCGATCGATGCTGTATCGGTGTTCTCCAGGTGATCCGCCGTGGCGGCGTGCAGGCTGGCCGCCAGCAGTGCGGCGCCGGTGCAACTGAACTGGTCGGCATGCATGCGCAGGCCAAAGCCCATGGCGCGGGCCGCTCCCAGGATGCTGCGGCCTGCCGCCGTATCGAAAATGTGCGGCTCGCAGAAAACGTCACAGTAGCTGGCGAGCTTCTGCGCTGCGACCAACGGCAACATCTCTTCGATCACCAGGTCCACATACGCCTGCGTGCGCCCATGAAACTCGTCCGGCACTTCATGCGCACCGAGAAAAGTAGGCACGCACCGCAACGGTGTCGTTTTGCTGGTCTCCGCAACGACCCGCAGGATCTTCAGCTCTGCCTCTACCGTGAGGCCGTAGCCGGATTTAGCCTCGATGGTCGTCGTGCCGCCGCGCAGAAACCATGCGGCATGCTTTTGCGCAGTCGTCAGCAATTCACTTTCCGTGGCGGCGCGGGTGCGCCGGACAGTGGAGCGGATGCCCCCGCCCTGCTGCGCAATCTCCTGATAGGTAATGCCGGAGCAGCGCATTTCGAACTCATCTGCGCGATTGCCGGCAAATACCAGGTGCGTGTGCGCATCCACAAAGCCAGGGGCGACGACCCGGCCTTCTGCATCGATCACTGTCGTATCGGGGGTAAGTCGTGCTTCGATCTCGCTGCGGGTGCCAATCGCCTGGATGGTGCTGCCTTCGATGAGCATGGCTCCATCGCGCACGATGCTGAGATCGCGCATGTCCGGGCCAGTTCTTGGGCGAGCTGCACCCGCGAGGGTAACCAATTGCGAGCAATTCACAACCGCTAGCGTCACTCTTCCACCCTTGCATCCACCATCGGGCGGCGCAGTCCGGCGTTTGCAGCGAAGCTCTGCGCAGCGGGATAGCCCGCATCCGCATGACGCAGAACGCCCATGCCTGGATCGCTGGTTAATACTCGCTCCAGGCGCAGAGCGGCTTCGTCGGTGCCGTCCGCTACCACCACCATGCCTGCATGCTGGGAGTAGCCGATGCCTACGCCTCCCCCATTGTGAATGCTGACCCAGGAGGCGCCGGCTGCTGTGTTGACCAACGCGTTCAGTAGTGGCCAGTCCGCCACCGCATCCGAGCCATCCAGCATTGCTTCCGTCTCACGGTAGGGCGAGGCAACGGAACCGGTATCCAGATGATCGCGACCGATCACAACAGGCGCGGAGATTTCGCCCGTGCGTACCAACTCATTGATGGCCAGCCCCAGTTTTGCGCGCTGGCCATACCCGAGCCAACAAATACGCGCTGGTAAACCCTGGAACTTAATACGTTCTCCGGCCAACTGGATCCAACGCTTTAAGGATTGGTCCTCCGGGAAAAGCGACAATACCAGCAGGTCGGTCCTGCGGATATCGTCAGGATCGCCCGAGAGCGCTACCCAGCGGAACGGCCCCTTGCCCTCGCAAAACAAAGGCCGGATGTATTCCGGCACAAAGCCTGGAATGTCGAAAGCGTTCTGCACGCCGGCAAGTTTGGCTTGGGTGCGCAGATTGTTTCCATAATCGAAGACAATCGCGCCGCGTCGCTTCAGCTCCAGCATGGCCTCGACATGCTTACCCATGGTAGCCATCGAACGCGCGACATAGCCATCAGGGTTTTGCTCCCGCATGATGACCGCTTCTGCGAGGCTCAGACCCTGGGGCACGTACCCGTGCAGAGGATCGTGCGCGCTGGTTTGATCGGTCACCAGTGCGGGGATCACATTGCGGCGCAGCAACTCTGGCAGCACATCGGCTGCGTTGCCCACCAGGCCCACCGAGCGCGCAAGGCCTTGCGTCCTGGCTTGTTGCAGCAAGTGCAATGCTTCATCGAGGTTGGCAGCCAGCGAATCGCAATAGCCGCTCGCAACCCGCTTCTCGATGCGTTTGGGATCGACATCGATGCCGAGAAAGCGGGCACCCGTCATCGTTGCGGCCAGGGGTTGTGCGCCACCCATGCCGCCCATGCCCGCGGAGACAATCAGCCGGCCTTCCAGGCTGCCGCCAAAGTGCTTACGGCCAGCCTCGGCGAAGGTTTCGTAGGTGCCCTGCACGATGCCCTGGCTGCCGATGTAAATCCACGATCCGGCGGTCATTTGGCCGTACATCATTAAGCCCTTCTGCTCCAACTCACGAAAGACCTCCCAGTTCGACCACTTGCCCACCAGGTTGGAGTTGGCGATCAACACGCGCGGCGACATGGCGTGCGTGCGCAGAATGCCGACGGGCTTGCCTGATTGGATAAGCAGAGTCTCGTCGTTCTCCAGGGTTTCGAGCGCGCGCACAATCGCATGGTACGAAGGCCAGTCGCGAGCGGCTTTGCCTGTGCCTCCGTACACCACCAGTTGATCAGGCGCCTCGGCGACTTCGGGGTCGAGGTTGTTCATCAGCATGCGCAGCGCTGCTTCCTGCTGCCAACCCTTGGTCCGCAACGTAGTGCCGCGCGGTGCGCGAATAGGCGGCTGCAGCTTAGGCTGACCAGCGATCAAAGTCTCCATGGAGAATCCCCTTTGTCAGGCGTTCAATGTCGGTTGCAATCACCCTGTCTTCTACCAGCGGCAGAACGAGCGTGCGTATGAATAGCCGGGCATGCTCAATCTCGGTCGCGGCTTTGAGTGGCAGGCGATAGTCGAGCCCCTGGGCAGCTGCCATGAGCTCAATTGCCAACACCTGCTCGGCATTCTCGACGATCTGCCTGAGCTTCAGCGCGGCCGTCATACCCATCGAAACATGATCTTCTTTTCCGCCGGAGGTCGGCAAACTATCGACGCTCGCCGGGTGCGCCAGCACTTTCGCTTCATTCAGCAAAGCGGCCGCCGTGACATGGGCAATCATCAGCCCGGAGGAGAGGCCGGGCTGCACGGCGAGAAAAGCAGGCAGGCCCTCGTTGCCATCCGGGTTGATGAGCCGATCGATCCTGCGTTCGCTGATGCTCATGAGGTCCGTCACCGCGATGGCTGCATAATCGAGCACCATCCCTAATGGGGCTCCGTGGAAGTTGCCGCCGGAGATGATCTCTCCCCCTTCTCCGGCTGGGTCACAAAAGATGAGCGGGTTGTCGGTGGCGGAGCCGCTTTCGATCTCGATCACCTCGCGTGCGTGCTGAAGGGCGCTCCGCACGGCTCCGTGTACCTGGGGCATGCAGCGGAGACAATACGCATCCTGCACGCGTGGGTCATTGGCGCGGTGCGACTCGCGGATTTCGCTGTCCCGCAGGAGTGCACGCAGGTGAGCAGCCGTTTGTATCTGGCCGGGATGGGGCCGGGCGAGGTGGATGCGTTCATCGAAGGCGACGGGAGTACCGCGCAGAGCTTCAAGCGCCATGGCGCCGGCCAGGTCGAACAACCGGCATACGCGCTCTGCGCGCAGCAGCGTGAGCGCGCCCACGGCGGCCATGGCCTGGGTTCCATTCAGCAGTGCCAGCCCCTCTTTCGCTTCCAGTACAAGGGGCGACAAGCCTGCCATCGCTAGTGCTTCTGCCGCCGGCATGCGGGCGCCTTCAAAGAAGGCTTCGCCTTCGCCGATCAGCACCAGCGCCAGGTGAGCGAGGGGCGCAAGATCGCCGCTGGCGCCTACCGAACCCCGGCTGGGGATGACCGGGTGAACGCGGCGGTTCAGCATGGTTGTCAGCAACTGGATCAGTTCGTAGCGGACACCGCTCAATCCTTTCGAAAGCACATTGGCGCGCAGCAGCAGCATGGCCCGCACTTCCGCTTCGCGCAAGGGTTCGCCGAGGCCGCAGGCATGGCTGCGGACCAGGTTGCGCTGCAGTTGCCGCAGGCTGCCCGGGCTGATGCGCACGTCTGACAATTTGCCGAAGCCCGTATTGATGCCGTAGGCCGGCTCCTCCTGGCTGGCGATGCGCGCGACGATGGCCTGCGAGGCAGCGATGCGGGGCACAGCGGATCGGGCAACGGTTACATCGGCCTGGCCGCCGGCAACCTCCTCTATCTCTTCAAGCGAAAGCGGGCTCCCGTCCAACTCCACGAGCCTGCGGTCAGTGTGCGCCGTCATGCTAGCCATCGTACCGGGTTCCCCGCGACGCGGCGGTCGGGAGGCGTCACCCCTCACCCATCCGTAATTGCCTTTGGGCATGAATTCCTGATGATCTGCGTTTTCCCTGTTGCGTTTCCCGAGTTTCCGTTGGAAACTGCGGAAAGAGTCTTCACGGGGATTTGGTGACGTATGCATGCAACGGCTTTGGAGAAGGGTGGCTTTACCACGACTCTGAACATGGCCCTGAGCTCCACCGCCCCCGAGCGGACGGCCGAAACCCTCCACCGCAAGCAGCTGGCAAGATTTGGTAAGTGGCTGTATCGCTTAGGGTTTGTACCCGGCACGGCGGGAAACCTGTCGGTGCGTTTGAGCCACGACCGCATCCTCGCCACCCCCACCGCGATGAGCAAGTGCCTGTTGAAGGCGAGTGACATGGTGGTGGTGGATATGGAAGGCCGGCGCGTCAGTGAAGGGCGCAACGTAACCAGCGAAATCGGTATGCACCTGGCCATTTATCAGCAGCGGCCGGATGTGCATGCGGTGGTGCATGCACATCCGCCCATTGCCACCGGGTTTGCGTCGTGTGGTTTGGCTCTGGAAGAGCCGTTATGTTCCGAGATCGTGATGGCCCTGGGTTCCATTCCACTGGCGCCTTACGCTACCACCGGCACTGCGGACGTGGCTGATAGTATTCAGCCGCTGATCGTGCATCACGATGCCGTGTTGCTCGCCAATCATGGCGTAGTCACCGCCGCCGATAACCTGCAAAACGCGTTTATGCGCATGGAGACGGTGGAGCACTTCGCCCATATTTGCCTGGTGGCCCGGCAGCTTGGTTGTCCGCAGCCTTTGTCTACGGAGCGCCTGCAGGCGCTGGCCGAGGCACGCTCGCGCTACGAACGAAACTCCGCTTAACGGCTGCGCGTCCCGCATTTTCGCGTACTCACGTAGCATAGTTGCAGGAGATAGTGCTGCGCGACCATGACGACGGAGACGTTCACTCAGCAGGAGATTGGGCGCCCCGCGCTTCTGGAAGATAAAACGGTCGTCCGGGTATTAGCCGCGGCCAGCTTTTGCCATTTGCTCAACGACACCATGCAGTCCTTGCTGCCGTCGATTTATCCCATCCTTAAGACTTCGTTTCACTTGAACTTCAGCCAGATCGGCTTGTTGACGCTCACGTACCAAATGACGGCGTCGATCCTGCAGCCCTTCATTGGCCAATTCACTGATCGCAAGCCTTTGCCCTATTCCCTGCCGGTGGGGATGCTGTTTACCCTGGCAGGATTGATTGGCCTGGCGTTCGCGCCCAGCTTCGGCCCGCTGCTGGCCGCCGCCTCCCTGATCGGTATGGGTTCGGCTGTATTTCACCCGGAGTCGTCGCGGGTGTCACGGCTGGCATCCGGCGGGCGCCATGGCCTGGCACAATCGTTCTTCCAGGTGGGCGGCAACACTGGAACCGCCATAGGACCTTTACTGGCGGCGTTTATTATCCTCCCGCACGGGCAGCGCGCGCTGGCCTGGTTCTCGGTGCTGGCGCTGCTGGGCTTTGTGGTGCAGGTCAGGGTTAGCCGCTGGTACAAAGAGCGCCTGCTGCATATGAGGCGGAGCGCTTCGAAGCAGGCAACGATGGTCAGTGGGCTGTCCCGCGCCCGGGTGGTGTCTGCTCTCAGCGTACTCATCGCACTGGTGTTTTCGAAGTACTTCTACCTCGCGAGCTTCACGAGTTATTACACCTTCTATCTCATTCATCGGTTTCATGTCGGGGTGCGTAGCTCCCAGGTCCACCTGTTCGCCTTTTTGGGGGCAGTGGCCGTGGGGACGCTGGTGGGTGGCCCTATCGGCGATCGGATTGGGCGCAAAACCGTGATCTGGTGCTCCATTCTGGGTGTTTTGCCGTTCACGTTGCTGCTTCCGTACGCGAATTTGTTCTGGACGGGCGTATTGAGCGTGATTGTCGGGTTCGGATTGGCTTCCGCCTTCCCGGCGATTGTGGTCTACGGTCAGGAACTGGTGCCGGGACGAATTGGCATGATCTCCGGGCTTTTCTTTGGGTTTGCTTTTGGCATGGGCGGAATTGGCGCCGCGGTGCTGGGGAAGATTGCCGACGCGACCAGCATTCTTTTCATGTACAAGGTCTGCGCTTACCTGCCAGCGATTGGCTTGCTCGCGTTTTTTCTGCCGAAGACTACCGTGATTTACGCGGAAGCGGGGCCTGGGGTCAGAGTATCTGAGCCGTAGCGAGTTGCTGGCTGAGTTCTGTGAATTCCCACATCTCCCGACTGGAAAACGTCGTGAGATATGGGGCACCCCAGTTGGTTGACGGGTGAGGTTTTGTGAAACGTCTCGTTTGTTCAAACGCAGACGGGTCAGGATTCGAACTGGCTCAGCTGGCCTTCAGACGTGATTTGGGCAGCCAATCCATGAGGTTTGGGAGCTGTGGTTCAACAGGTCTTGAGCGAACGAGGGTGAATTTTTTCTTC
Organism: uncultured Acetobacteraceae bacterium; assembly: GCA_964657465.1. Lineage (GTDB taxonomy): Bacteria > Acidobacteriota > Terriglobia > Terriglobales > Acidobacteriaceae > PALSA-350. Next base: position 7,091 of record CAZZVD010000017.1, read on the forward strand.
AAGTGCAGGAATGGGCTCTCAAGATATCGGTAGGAGAGCGTCGCCGTCACGATGGTGGCCGGCAGGGCGATTGCCATGATCAGCGACTCAGAGGCAAACGGGCTCAGATGGTTCCCCACCAGGTACTTCATTCCGTTTCGGACCACGCCAAGCCAAAGGATATGGAAGACGTAGAGTCCGTAGGAGATTTTGCCCAGATAGATGAAGGGCTTTTGCAGACGGCCTGCCGGGCTACCCACAAAGCTGAAGAACAGGCACAAACAGCCTGCCAGCGCGATCAGGAAACGCGGAGCGATCGCCGCAAAGGTAGGCGCCCCGGCTGGGTTGCCGACGTAGACAGCGGCCTGCGCAGCCCGCAGGCAAAGTAGACCGGAGCAAAAGAGCATCTTGCGGAAAAGCCTGGGCAGTTGAAGTACGCGGCCGTGCGAGACAACGGCCAGTCCGGCGCCGAGCGCGAAAAACTGGAACTGAACGATGCTGTTCGCCCACACAGCTGGATCGAGCGACTGGCCCTGGCCCAACAAGTGCGCCAGCACCACGTAGGCAGCCAGAATAAAGAATGCGGCTACCTTCAGCAGGTCGCCCGGACTGAGATATTTCACGAGAAACGGCCACAGGAGATAGAACTGTTCCTCGATCGAGAGGCTCCAAAGCGGATACAGGAAGCCGGGAGGATAGCCGTGCCCGACGGTGTACCAGTTAGTGAATAACAGCACCAGCGACATGCCCCAGGCGAGCGAAACGTGGTGGCTGTGAGAAACCAGGCCAATCGACCAGCAAAGGGCGATCATGGCAAAGTAAAGTGGCCAGATACGCAGCACCCGCCGTGCGTAAAAAGCGGGAATGGCAATGGTGCCGATCGAACGCTTTTCTCGCAGCAGCAACTCGGTAATAAGGTACGAACTAAGGAAGAAGAAGATCGCCACGCCGAACTCACCGGTACGCGCGAGTGCCCCCAACTGTGTGGCCTTATCAAGATGACTGACAAAGCCATGGGTAAAGAACACCAGCAGGAAGGCCAGTGCTCGCAGTATGTCGAGTCCAGGGCGGTAAAAAGGATCCAGGTCGTGACGCTGGACGGGCTCTTCGTCCGTTGCTGATATCTCGGCAGTTAGAAACATGGTGCACTCCGCCTATGGTCCTTTCGGACCGCGCAGTGGCTTACCATCGGCTACTGCGGCTGTTCTATTAGAGCGCAGGTCCGGGACCCAGGTCACCTTCAATAAGCGGGAAAGCGGTTGGTAGTAACCCCGTGAAGAAACTTCGGAGAGGCACCGTTGTAAGAAGCCATACCTCGGCTGCTCCGCCGCCCCCCTCGTTCTGGCTCAGAGCGCGTTGGAAAGAATCATGAAAGCAAAAAATCATGAAAGCAGCAGGGCGATGTCTTCCGCACGCAGGTCGCGCAATACGCGATTCTGCTCACCAATAATGGCATCGGCCAACTGGCGTTTGGTCTCCTGCAGCTGCAGGACCTTTTCTTCCACCGTGTCGCGGGTGATGAGCCGGTAAGCAAACACCTGGCGCAACTGGCCGATGCGGTGGGTGCGGTCCACGGCCTGCGCTTCGACCGCCGGGTTCCACCAGGGGTCAAGTATAAAGACGTAGTCGGCCGCAGTGAGGTTCAACCCCACACCACCCGCCTTCAGGCTGATAAGGAAGAGGCCGCACTCTGCGTCATTCTGAAAGCGTTGCACGCAGGCCTCGCGTTTTTGCGTTTTGCCATCGAGGTACTCGTAGATCACACCCTCGTCGTCGAGCCGTTTGCGTACGATGGCGAGCAGGCTGGTGAATTGTGAAAATACCAGCGCCTTGTGGCCTTCGGCCAGAACGGCCCGCAGCTGCTCCAAAAGCACGTCGAGCTTGGCGCTGGGGTCGCCGATTCGTTTGCGGTCGACCAGGCCCGGGTGGCAGGCCGCCTGGCGCAGGCGCAGCAGCGCCTCCAGCACCTGGATCTTCGACTTCGCAATCCCATCCTGATCAATTTTGCTAAGCAGCGCATTGCGGTAGTGATCGCGCAGCCCGTCGTAGAGTTTCCTCTGCTCCGGTTCCATCTCGCAGTAGATGGTCTGTTCGATTTTCGGGGGAAGCTCGGTGGCTACCTGCTCCTTGGTGCGGCGCAGCAGAAAGGGGCGCAATGCATGCGCCAGCAGCTTGCGCGCATCTTCGCCAGAGTCGCGCATGGCGCCGCTGACTACCTGGAATTTGCCGAAGCTGCCCAGCATGCCCGGGTTAAGAAACTCGAGCAACGACCAAAGCTCGCCAAGATGGTTTTCTACAGGCGTTCCACTCAGGGCCAGCCGATGGTCGCCGCGCAACAGGCGTACCGCTTTGGCCGACGCAGTATTGGCGTTTTTCACTGCCTGGGCTTCGTCCAGGATGATGTAATCGAAAACCTGATCTTTGAGGTGGACCACGTCTTTCCGCAGCGTGCCATAGGTGGTGAGGATCAGATCGCAATCGGAGAAGTCCCCTTTTTTGCGGGCAACGTTACGCGCGATGCCGGTGTAGTCCAGCACGCGGATCTGCGGAGTGAATCGCAACACTTCCTGCTTCCAGTTAAAGATGAGGGATTTGGGAACGACGACCAGCGAAGGCGCCTTGACCTCACCCTTCACCCGCAGTTCGCGCCGCGTTTCCAGCAGGGCGAGCACTTGCGCTGTTTTACCCACGCCCATGTCGTCGGCGAGGCAGCCGCCAAACGAAAACTGGCGCAGGAAGTGCATCCAGGCAAGGCCTTCCCGCTGATAATCGCGCAATTGTCCGCGAAAGCCTGCGGGTTGCTCGGCCGTTCCGATGGCTTCAAAGCGATCTAATTGCGCACGCACATGACGAAAGGCAGCATCGCAATCGATCGCCGGCTGGGTTGCCAGCAGCGCATCGAGCACGCCGGCCTGACTGGGTTTGAAGCGGATGTGATCGCCACTGTCTTCGCCCATGGCGGCGATGGCGCTGAAGCGGCGCAGAAACTCCTCGGGCAATAAGCCAAAGGAACCGTCGGCCAGCGTCACCATCGTTTCACCGCGCTTGAGGGCAGCGAGCAATTGCGGCAGTGGGGCCGCTGTGTCCCCATACGTAACCCCACCCTGGAGCTCAAACCAGTCAACGCCACTGGCCACGGCCACATTGAACTGCCCGGGCTGGCGGAACGGTCGCCCTTCCCACGAGACCTGCCAAGCGTTGTCGACCAATGCACGCACCACACGCGGAATGCGATTAACGGGTACGGTCCAGGCCGCCTCGCGGCCAAACTGTGCCGGGGTGAAGCGCATGCCCTGCGCCATCAACTCGGCGGCCGCGGCGGCCTCGGTCGCGGTATCGCGGCGCAGGAAGCGGCGGGATGCGGCAAGAAAAATACCGCTGGCCGGTTCGCGTTCAGCGACCAGCCGCCCCTCATAATCGAAGGACAAATCCGCCGACATACCTTCGCTTTTGAAGCGGAAGTGAGGCTCAAAAATTTTCAGGCATTTGCGCGGGGCGACCGTCGCTTCCTGATACTGCCATGACTCGGGGAGTTCCAGTACCGGCAAGGCCGGCGAGCTCAAAAGGGTGCTGAAGAACTCTTCCCGCTCATGATCAGCAACCGCCACAGAGCCGTGATTGCGAAACTCGCTGATCCAGGGAAAGCTCTCATCCTTTGCCAGGCGCCCTACCTGATCGTGAGCTACCAGAAAATCACCCACGGTCACCAGGTTGGGATCATCGATACTGATGCGCAGCTCGCCGCGGCAGAAGCTGCCTTCCAGGCGCCAGCCCTCGGTTTCGCCTCCACGCACCTGCATACGAAACCGCCACGGTTCCCCATCGTCCCAGGAAAGCGCCTGCGCGCTCTCATCCTTTTTGTCCGTGCCCAGAAAGCACCGTCCCGTGCGCACGATCCTGGGCAGGAGTGTCTGCGCAACCGCGGGCTGGAGAGAAAAGGTATGCTTGCCCCACTCCTTGGGTTCGTAGTAGCCGCTGACGTGAAAGGCCAGTCCCCCGATCAGGGATCCGAGCAGTTCGCGGTCTTCGTCCAGAGGCAAGCTGGCGATTACGTCGGCATCAATGGAGTAGGGTTTGGATGTATTGCCTTTGCCCTCGGCGGCGTCTGGATCACGGCGAGCGATTGTCACGACTACCATATTCACGTCCCGGCTCTTGCGTACATCGAGCAGGTAGATGATTTCCCTGCCGGCGGGCCAGAGCGTGGCGGGTGGCTTATGAGACGAAGCGGCCAGCAGAGCGACCCGGTTTAGCTGTTGCTTCCAGGCCGGCGGAGGCGGCGGAGGGGCCGGTCGCTGAGCCTGCTGGCGAGTCTTGCCAAGCGTCGCGTCCGATAGATAGCCCAGTTCATCAGCCGCCCCGATTACCGCCCAAATGTGCTTGCAATACTTGCTGAGGTCGTAGGGGCAACTGCACGTTAAGGTCAGCCCGTTGGTGGAAGAGGCCAAATGCACGTCGTAGACCCGGCTGCCATACACTTCCGCACGCACGCTGGATGGCGAACCGGCAAGGATTTTCACCCGCTGTTGTTGGTAGTACTGGCGCCCGCGCTCGCGGACGGAATCCGGAAACTGGCTCCAAAGGAGGGAAGTGAGAGAAATGCCGGATCGATTGCTTACAGGGGTCACTTCCCTAGTTTATCAACCGCCGCAGGTCACGAAGACCCACAGCTGCGATGCGCTGCAGCAACGTCAGCTGGGCGGGGCTTCCAAACCTTGACTCAGTTCGCCCGGTGCGCTCGCTTCAACGGCTCTGCTCCGTTTCCGACTGTCCGGAGACAACCACAATGCCCCACCCCTGGAACATGTTTTGCGGGTTAGCTAGCCCCCAACGTTCCTCCGCCCATCCGATGCTGGAGCTCTGTAAAGAATCCGGCAGGAGAAAGGCGCACAGCAGATCCCTTGACTGCGTTCGGGAGGACAAGTTGGGGGCTGACGAGTTTAGGGCATTGTGGTCGGAAGCTGAGGGTTGTGATGGGAAATTCGGGCTAGGGACGGGCTAGGGCGACAAAATGTTCGGGTCGACCCGAGTTCAGGGCCCAGGTTTATCGATCACCTGGCCCTCGCCAGGTGGGCGTGCGCCGAGAAGTCTCCCGCCTGACCAGCAATCGCAAAGTGACTGCGCCGCAGATGCCCGGCTGATTCTCCTGGGTCGCACTCCCATGCAATCGCCCTTGAGAAAATCATCAACTGCTCACCGGTATGCTAAGGAGATAGTTCAGTGAATGACGGGGCACTTAGGGATGAGTCAGGGTTTTTCTAGTGGTGGGTTGATCGCGGTTCGTGATGCGGTTCTGGGTTTCTTATTACTCCCTGCATTAGGGATAGGGGGCGGATTGCATGCGCAAACGCCGGCGCTTTCGACCCAGTGGGTGGCGACTGCTGGAGCAGAAGTGGACGCCGTGCCGGAATTTGTTTGGCTTGCAGACGGCGCCGCGATTCTGGATGACACACGGTTGGCGCCAGAACGCCAAACTTTTGAGCGGCTGGATCCGTCCAGCGGAAAACGGACTCCGATACTGAATATGCCGCGCGCGGTGCGCTCCCTGGCAGCGCTCGATGCGAAAACAGGGGTGCAGCAAGCCTTGCCCTGGCCCATGACCTTCAACCCCTCTGGAACCCAGGCGCTCTATCTCTTCCATGGCGATTTGTTCCTTCTTGATCTGCCGAGTTCCTCCTTTTCCCGCCTCACTCAGACGGAAGCGGAAGAGAAGGATGCGCTGTTCTCACCCAATGGAAGATTTGTTTCCTTTGTGCGCGACAACGACATCTTCGTCTGGGACCTCTCGGCCAAGCGGGAAGAGCGGCTCACGCGGGATGGTTCGCACACTACCTTGAATGGCACCCTCTCGTGGGTTTACTGGGAAGAAGTGTTCGGACGGCATGACACCGGGTATTGGTGGTCACCCGATTCGCACTCGATTGCGTACCTGCAGACCGACGAAGCGGGTGTGCCGGTAAGCACGTTTGTCGACTTTGCTCCGGCGAATCCGCGCCTGATCCATCAGACATATCCGCGGCCGGGAGACCACAATCCCGTGGTGCGCGTGGGCGTGGTCAGCCCTGAGGGAGGCTCGACCCATTGGATCCCAGTGAGAGACAAGCCCTACGAGTGGCTATTGCGCGTGAACTGGCTGCCGGATGGCAAGCACCTCAGCTTCAAAACGCTTGATCGAAGCCAGCAGGAACTGCGGCTGTACGTCGCTGACCCGCAGGGGTCTGTGGTGAAGCGGCTGCTCACGGAGACTGACCCCGCCTGGGTAAACGTGAATGACGATTTGTATTTCCTGCGCAACGGCCAGTTCCTATGGGCCTCGGAGCGCGATGGCTTCATGCACCTATATCGCTATGCAGCAGACGGCACACTGATAAACCAGGTGACGCGGGGCAATTGGGCCATCGTGTCTTCGCATGGAGGCGCGTTCTGGGTACACCAGGGCGTGGTGGGCATTGATGAAGCGAATGACTGGATCTACTTCACGGCGCTGAAAGACGGCTCGGTGGAACGGCAACTTTACCGTATCCATGCAGACGGGAGTGGACTGACGCGGCTGTCAAAGGAGGCAGGAACCCACGCCATCGGCATGTCGCTGGACGCCCACTACTATTTCGACACTTACTCCAACATTCGTACTTTGCCGGCGCTACGGCTGCACGCAGCAGACGGATCGGTACAATCGACCATCGCGCCCGCAAGGCCGGGGTTGTTGCCGGCGGATTTGCAATACCCACAGTTGCTGACGGTTCCGGCGGCCGACGGCTTCGCGATGCCAGCACAAATTCTCAAGCCCAGCGGATTCGATCCGTCGCGCAAGTACCCCGTGATTCTGCATGTGTATGGAGGGCCGTCTGCGCCGACGGTCAGCGACAGTTGGCAAAAGGAAACATTGTTCGACAACGTACTTTCCAGCAAGGGGTTTGTGGCGGTGGCGATTGATAATCGCGCAGCCACGGCCATCAGCAAGACGCTCGAAAACACGTTGCCGGCAGACCCGGGCGGCGGCGAGGTCAAGGATCTGGTAGCGGGCATCCGCTGGCTCAAAGCGCAGCCCTGGGTTGATGGCAGCCGGATCGGGGTCTGGGGCTGGAGCGGCGGCGGCACGCTCACGCTGAACCTGATGACCCGTTCGCAGGAGTTCAAGGCCGGCATCGCGGGTGCGCCGGTAACGGATTGGCGCTTCTACGATTCCAAATGGGGCGAGTCGTTCATGAAACTTCCAGAAAACAACGGAGCGGCGTATGAACGGGCCTCGCTGATTCCCCGGGCCCGCGATCTGCATGGCTATGTGATGTTGATGTACGGGACCTATGACGACAATGTGCATCCTCAGAACGAGGAGGCATTTATGAATGCCCTGATTGCTGCCGGGAAACCTTATGAGGTCGAGCTGTTCCCTATGCGCAAGCACGGGTTTTTGGATGTTCCCGCGCTGGTGCAGCGTTATAACGCCATGCTGGCGTTCTGGGAAACGCATTTGTAAATGGCGGCGGAGCAGACTACCTCAACGAGTATGTTCCGGTCGAGGCGGGTAGCCAAGCTGGTACGAGTTGTCCGAGGAGCCGGGTTCGTGGATCGCGGAAAGCTGGTGGGCGGGAAAGACCCTTGCACTCCCTCTAAGTAAAAACTTCGGTGCACCGTAACCTGTATCGCATTACTCTTCCCTAAGATGACTCTTACAAAGCTTTTGTGGGTTGTAATTCTTTGTCTTGCGGCTGGGCGCGCTGAAGCTGGCGAAACCATGACTCCGCTCATCCTTAACGTTGCGGACGCACCCATTCCCTTCACCGGGTCAGACGGCTCCCTCCATCTTGTGTACGAGTTGGGGTTGACCAACTTTTCGAGTGGCGACGTCGCTGTCGAACAAGTGGAAGTGCTGACGAACGGAGCGGTGCTGCAGACTCTCGATAAGGCAGCGGTGGCCGGGCGTCTGCAGGCCGCTGGTGCGCGTGAAGCGGCAGGTTCGCTGGGCAAAAGCACGCATGCGCTGCTCTTCATCCACCTGGTACTTCCGAGCGGAGCAGCGATCCCGGCGCAACTGACTCATCGCTTGAGTTTGCGCGCGGCGGCCGCACCTCCAGGGCAGCAGGAGATCACCGAATCGGGTGGCGCCGTCACGGTCGATCGCCAGGCCGTCGCGGTGATTGGCCCGCCGCTACGTGGCGAGGGGTATGTCTCTGCCGATTCCTGCTGCGATGCTACGCGGCACACCCGCGCGGCTCTCCCGGTGAATGGCCGGGTATGGCTGGCACAGCGCTACGCGGTCGACTGGGAAAAGTTGAACAGCAGCGGCGCTATTTACAGTGGGCCGCCCGAAAAGCTGGAGAGCTATGCCATCTTTGGTCAACCGGTGCTCGCCGTGGCTGACGCTGAGGTGGTCTCGGTTATCGACGGCGCACCCGAAGGAAAGCCGGGCCAATATCCCAGCAATATCGCACTCGATCAAGCAGACGGAAATTCTGTCATCCTCGATCTTGGCGCGAACCGCTACGCGCTATATGCCCACATGCAGCCCGGCAGCCTCAAGGTGCGCACTGGGGACAGGGTGCATCTCGGCCAGGTGATCGGCTTAGTGGGCAACACAGGCAACTCGCTCGTACCCCACCTTCACTTTCAATTGATGGACAAGCCATTGTCGTTGGCCGGCAACGGGCTCCCTTACGAGATCACCGGCTTCGAAGTGACCGGCAAATCACCGGGCACCGCGGCCTTTGACAAAGCAGAAACGGACGGTAGCCGGCTGCCCATTACACCTCTCCAGAAGGCGGTGCGCAACGCTTTCCCGCTCGACCAATTGATAATCTCGTTTCCTCAGCACTAGCGGACTCTATGTTCAAGTACATCCTTCTTGGTCTCACCCTTACTACGCAGCTGGCTGCGCAGTCGGCGCGCTATGTTGACCCCATGCTTGGGGTAGATGCGGGTGGCAACACGTTTCCCGGTCCCAGCCTGCCGTTCGGCATGGTCAAGCCCGGGCCTGACATGGGTAGCAATCAAAGCAATGCGGGGTGGGAGCCCTCGGGTAACATCAACGGCTTTAGTCAGACGCACGTCAGTGGTACGGGCGGCGGGCCGAAGTATGGCAACATTCTGCTGCAGCCTACGACCGGTGCTCCGCAAGGCAGCAACTATGGCTCGCCGCGGGCGGAGGAGCAAGCCAGCGCCGGCTACTACCGTGTCACCCTCAGCCGCTATCAAACCGCCGTCGAGATCACGACAGCCGCCCGCGCCTCCCTTTATCGCATCACGTACCCCGCGGCGGCGCAGCAGAACATCCTGTTCGATGTGAGCCACATGCTCAGTGCGTCGAATGGGTATGGTGAGGCGCAGACCGTGGTGGGCTCCGCCCTGCGGATCGTTTCTCCAACCGAGGTCGAGGGCCACTCCTCGTTATTAGGGGGATGGAACAAGCAGACCACACCGTACACGGTGTATTTCTATGCCGTCGCCGATCGCCCAGCCGCATCATGGGGCACCTGGAATGGTGACGTGCTTCATCCCGGCTCGATGGAGCAGGAAGCGGGAGTCTGGGTGAACAGCGGCGGCTGGCTCGCGTTTGCACCGGGCAGCACGATGGTAAGGCTAAAGGTCGGGATCTCGTTCGTGAGCGGAGCCGCGGCTAAAAAGAACGCCACTGCCGAGGTTACAGATTTCGATTTTGACCGGGTGCACCGGCAGGCGGTTGCCGCCTGGGATCGCGCGCTCGCACCGGTCGAACTGAAGGGCGCCAGCGCGGAGGATTGCCAGGTGTTTTATACGGCCCTCTACCACACCATGCTGATGCCGGTAGACCGCAGTGGTGAGAATCCGCTGTGGCAGTCGGCGGAGCCGTACTACGACGATTACTTTACCCTGTGGGATACATTCCGCAGTTCCGGTCCCCTGCTCACCCTGATCGCGCCCGAGCGTCAGGCAGCAATGGTACGTGCGCTGGTGGACATCTACCGGCACGAAGGGTGGCTGCCCGATGGCCGCTCTGGTAACTTCACTGGGCGCACGCAGGGCGGCAGCAACGCGGAATTCTTCATCACCGATGCGTACCTAAAGGGTTTGGCCGGCATCGATTGGGCAACCGCATACCAAGGCATGGTAAAAGACGCGGAGGTCGCGCCAGAAGACCAGATCCGCGAAGGGCGCGGAGGGCTGGACGATTGGAAGAGTCTCGGCTACCTGAGCATCGAGGGAGTCGACCGCCCGGCCTCAAAGCAGATGGAGTACGCCGCGGACGACTATGAGCTTGCCCTGCTGGCTCGCGCCCTCAAGCACCCCCAAGACTATGACAAGTACATAGAGCGTTCGCGCAACTGGGAAAACCTGTGGGACACGGAGGCGGCTGACGGAGGCTTCACTGGCTTTATCTGGCCGCGCCATCGCGATGGCTCGTGGAAAGCCAATTTCAACCCGCTCCAGGGAGGCACCTGGGGCGGAGATACCTTCTACGAGGGCAACGCCTGGACTTACTCCACGTTCGTGCCGCAGGATGTCGCGCGACTGATCGGGCGCATGGGCGGCAAAGACGTGTTCCTCAAACGGATGGACGCCTTTTTCGCCGTGCCCGGCCGGTTCGATGTCACCAACGAGCCTGGCTTTCTGAGCCCCTACCTTTATATCTGGGCGGGTAGGCAGGATCGCACGGCGGACAATCTCCGTTTCATTCTCACTCGCAACTTTCATGCCGGCCGCAACGGTCTGCCGGGCAACGACGATTCAGGCGCAATGTCGTCCTGGTATGCATTCGGCCAGATGGGCTTCTACCCGAATGCCGGGCAGGATGTGTATCTCATCGGCAGTCCGGCCTTTGCTGAGATGACCCTTCATCTCGCGAATGGAAAGACATTCACCATCCAGGCAAATGATGTGAGCGCTGAGAACAAGTACATCCAACGCGCAGAGTGGAATCGCAAGCCTTACACGAAAGCGTGGTTTCGTCACGAAGACATTGTGAGCGGAGGGCGGTTGGTGCTGAGCATGGGCGCTAAGCCCACTCACTGGGACACGGGGGACCCGCCGCCATCGAGTTCGACCATGGTTCCCTGATCCGCTCCCCAGGTTCTTTCAGAGCTTACAGATGACAACGGCCGCCTGGGCTTGCCGGAGTCGATTTGCCTGCTCCGTGTGGCGAGTGATCGGAAGAAGTCGCAGCGGGCACCGGGTCAGCCCGCATTTCTCACCATGACTGTCGGAGACATCCACAATGCCCTACTCCCTGGACGGGTGCCCCATGTTCCCCGGATTTCCTGTTGAGTTTGGTGGCGTTGGCAAGCTCCATGCGGTTTTCCTCAATGAAAACCGCACACGCGGGTGTGTCCGGTGTTGCGGAACAGGAAATCCGGTCGCCGACTCCGGCGTACGTGGGTTGAAAACGATGAGGCGAAGCCTCTCAAACGTTCTCACTCCACTTACTAAAAAACATCGGAAAAGAAAGACATCTTCAACCCACGTACGCCGGAGTCGGCGAACATGGAGTGGGGCATTGTGGTCGGAAGCTGAAAGTCGTGGTGAGAAATCCGGGCTAGGCGACCACCGTACCCAGGCTTCCAAGACCTGGGATGGCGCCCATATCGATCCGTAGCTGAGCATCGGTTAGTAGGCGAGACTTTGCTTCCCCGCCCCGGTCAGCGCGTGGTAACGTGACACATCCCCCCGGAATCTAGACGCCCGCAGGTTTAAAGCTACCTGCAGACGAGGAGCGACTTATGGCAACTGAGGCCATCCTTCCATCTGCATACGGAAAGAACCCCGTGTACCGGCCCGTCAACCGCACAATCGAACGCTTCTTTTTCAGCGGGATGGCTGTGCTTCTTTGTGTCTGCGTCTTCATCGGCTTTTCGCCTACGTATTATCAGGCGGGAATGATGCGTGCTCCGCTGCCGAGTCCTATCCTCCATATACACGGCGCAATTTTCACTCTTTGGATGGTTTTGTTTGTCGTGCAGGTGGCGTTGATCTCGGCTCGCCGCGTCCGTTGGCACCGCTCCCTGGGCACCGTTGCCTTTTGCCTTCCGCCCCTTATGATCGTGCTCGGGGTGATGGCTGCCATCAACGCGCTCCATCGCGGGACTCGCATTGGCCCGCTCGATCCTGCTGTCTCGTTGGCTATTCCGCTTATCGGCATCGCTGGATTCACCATCGTCATCTTTGCTTCCTGGCGTGCCCGGAGGCGGCCAGATGCGCACAAACGGCTGATCCTGATCGCGACTACAGGCCTCGTGGGCGCCGCATTCGGCCGCTTTCCCTGGGATCGCGTTGGCTTGCCACCCGCCGCAGGAGCCGCTACCGGGATCGGGATTTTACTGCTGATTCTCACCGCCTACGAGTTGCTCACGCTCCACCGCATTCATCGCTCCACCATGTGGGCGGCGCCGCTCGTTTTCTTCACGGTCATGCTTGCCGTTCCCATCGGTATGACCCGTGCCTGGCACGCGTTCGCCTCGCTGCTGAACTAAAGTCAGGGGGACTGGCGCTCCTCCGCACCAGTCCCCAGGTCCTTGCAGAAAGCCTCCTCGCGATGACAGCTTGCGCGTGGAGTCGTACCGCACTCAACCCTCCTGGCTGCCATCACTCCTCCTTGCCTCCTTGCGAGCCATAGCTGGCGCGCGTAATTTGATCGAAAGAGGCAGATGACGGCCGTCTGCGGCTACTTAAGGCGTGGACCAACTACGGCAAACATGGCCCCTTGAGGATCGGAGGCCATCACAATCCACAATCCGCCCGGCACCTCATGAGGGCCCATACACACCTGTCCCTGTTTTTCAGCAATGCGTGCAGCAGCTGTGTCAATATCTGCGACATTCAGGTAGTAGAGCCAGAACGGCACCGGTGACCTGCTCGGATCACGGCTCATCATAGCCCCAACCTGAGGCCCGCCAAGATTGAAAATGCGATAAGTTCCCATTGGACCCATGTCCATCAGGGTATCTTCCTTCCAGCCAAACAGGTTGGCGTAAAAGGTCCATGCTGTCTCGCCATCGTTGGCGGAGAGTTCATGCCAGCCAATCGCACCCGGTGTGCCCATCGGCAACTTTGCTGGTGCCTGATCCCGCGTGCCCTTGAATAAGAGAAACTCCGCGCCTTGCGGATCTGCCACGGCTGCCCAGCGGCCCACGCCGGGAATATCCTGCGGTGGATGGTGCAGTTTACCGCCGGCCTGTTCAACACGTTTCACGTATGCGTCGACATCATTGACAGCGATGAAGCCGACCCAGGCCGGCCGGAGACCCCCCTTCATCATCTCAGGCGTCATTTGCATCAAGCCCGCTATGTCGCTTCCCTGCACAGAAAGCAGTGTGTACGGAATACCGCCCGGGTCGCCGGAAGGTTTCGGCTCCCAGCCTACGACGTGAGTATAAAAATCGAGCGCGCCTTTGGCGTCCGGGGTCCTTAGTTCGTACCAGACAAAGTCGCCTGTGGATGTGGTTGGTGCGTTGGTAGCTTCCTGCATTGCGGTTGTGCTCATGGTTCATTTCCCTTCTTGTTCCAGCGATGATTTTGCCGCGGATTCGAGTTCTGCGATGTTTAGTTTGTTCATTTTCATCATGGCTTGCAGTGCTGCCGGGTGCCTGATTAACTCAGGCAGGCGGCCCGGAACCACTTGCCACGACAGTCCGAATTTATCTTTTAGCCAGCCGCACCGGCCCTCGCTCCCGCCGGCGGACAGCCTGGCCCAGTAATCGTCTATCTCGTCCTGGTTGTCACAACGAACGACGAACGATATCGACTCGTTGAAGTGGAACATGGGGCCGCCGTTGAGGGCGATCATCTTTTGACCGTCCAGTTCAAAGGAAACAGTAGAGAAATTCGCTTCCGCCGGCGTTTGGGAATCGCTGTGTATCCCATCCAGGCGGCGGCTGTTCTTGAAGATCGAAAGGTAGTGTTCCACTGCTTGTCCAGCATTGTTGTCAAACCAGAGGAACGGCGTGATACGGGGGCTATGAACGATTGACATGAATTAAATTCCCGGCATTTTTTTGCGTGCTGGCGTCACATGTGTACACCGTCCACAAAACGCTACCAGACGAACTGTACACTGTCCACAAGGCCAGCATGAATTCCGCCAAAAAACTTCCCCCCCACGGACGCAAAACATTTCGTCACGGAGATTTACGCAGCGCAATGCTTGCCGCGGGCATTGAGCTGGCCAGGGGCGGGGGCCCGAACGCAGTGGTACTGCGCGAAGTGACGCGGCGCGCCGGGGTCGCTCCCAATGCTGCTTACCGGCATTTCAGCAGCCATGGCGATTTGTTGCAGGCAGTGCGAGCAGCGGCGCTCGCCTCCCTGGCGCAAGCGATTGAAGCGGAGATCGCGCTCATACCCCGCAGCAAAGGCGCGGAACATATCGCCCGGGCGATGCTGCGCGCTGTAGGTACTGGCTATCTCAAATTCGCACTTTCAGAAACCGGTCTGTTTCGTACCGCCTTTTCTGTTCCCGATGAAGTGGAAGGTGATGTCGACGAAGCAAAGACTGGCAAGAGCGGGTTGAACCCATTCCAGTTGTTAGGCTCTGCCCTCGACATGATGGTCGACGCCGGCATTCTGCCGCACAAGCGCCGAGCGGGAGCGGAATATCTCGCCTGGGCTGCTGTACATGGTCTGGCTTTCCTGATTATCGAAGGTCCTCTCAGCAATGCCTCCGATAAGGAAATTCATGTGCTCTCGGGCAGGCTTCTGCTCATGGTAGAAAAGGGACTTTGAACCGCGCTGATTTGCCACCCTTGTCTGGGTTGGAACACATCGTGCCTCCACTTGTACGGTGGAATGCTCATGGCCCCAACGCGAGATGGGGCGCAAAGAGCGGCGCCGTGCCCATTTACGGCAGGGGTTTGCCGGGTGGCGGCGTGGGCGCACTCAGCAGCTTGATGACGAGATTTTGCAGCCGCGGCAAGTCGACATCCATTTGCGCATGCACCTTCTGCAAGGGCAATGCCGGCTGGGTGCCATCCACCCACACCAGGGTGTCGCCATAACTGGAGTCGTGACTGGTACTCACGTTCATGTAGACATAGCGTTCCCTGGTGACGATGGCGGGATCGAGCCAGGCAGCGGCGGCAAGCTCATCCCAAAGGTAATTGATTTCGACCGGACGTGTCGTGTATTTCACCGTGTAGCGCGCCGCCGGACTGTTTGCATTTTTCAATCCATCCAGCACCTCAGGTTCCATGCGCGTTTTCAGTGAGGCGTCGATAGTGGTTGCGCTGATCCTGGGCCACCTGGATCGCAGCACGATGTCAGCGGCTTCCGGATCAAACCAGAAATTGAATTCGTGGCGCGGATCATTCGACCATTCAGCCGCCTGCGTCTGCGGGTTCAGGCTGCCACCCATCACTACCAGTTCCTGCGCGAGTTCCGCAAAATGAGGCTCGAGCTTCACGGCGAGTGCCACATTGGTGAGGGGTCCGGCCGCGTAGATCGTCACCTGGTGCGGGTAGCGATGGACCATGCGGATCATGAAGTGGGCGGCATCTTCATCCGCGGGTTTGGTTTTCGGAGCGCCCTCGAGCAACGGGGGCACCTGATCCCAGGCTCCGGGACCACCCCAGGCTCCCTCCCAAGTGAATCTGCCGTACATCGCGGTCGCGAGATGGGTCCACTCGCGAGTGCGCACCAGCGGTTCAACAGCTCCTGGATAGACCTTGATGTCGCTGCGCCCAATGGTCTCGAGCAGTCGTAGCGTGTGGGCCACCTCCACGTCTCGCCACGAGTCGCCGGTGACCACGGTGATGCCCAGCACCTGCACCTGCGGCGACTGCAGCAGCACCAGCAAGGAGGTCATGTCAGAACCGCCGGGACCGGAGGCATCCTGGTCTGCGATCACATACCGTGGCGTTTGCGCGCGGGCCATCAGACAACAGCAGAAACAAAGGATAGAAAGTGCACGAGCGCGCGGAGTCATGAGCTCGATGGTACCGCACAGGTACGCGGACGAACACTGCGATACGGTTACTTGCCGGGGATCGCATCTCCATAGATTTGAAACTCCCGAATGTGCGCCTCGGCCGAGCTGGAAAGAATGTTGAGTCGTATTCGGCTTGCGACTACGGGAGCAAAGCGATCGGTCTTTTCGTGTCCAATGGCCTGCCCGGAGGCTACGACTTTCCAGGATTTGCCGGTCCAGATCTCGACTGCGTATTTTTCTACATGCTGTCCACTGTTGAGCCACTCCATTGAGGTGACACGATCCATGGTGACCGGCCTGGCGAAATCGGCTTCCAGCATGGCGTGATGCGACCCGGCCGGCGCGGACCAGAACGTATCGGGATCCCCATCGAGCGCCGCACCTGCGTCTGCCAAGGCCGGCAGGTGGCGCAGAGCCAGGTTGTCCGCGTGCAGCCGTGCAATGGCCGCACCGAACTCCTTAAGCCGGCTCACATCGGAGTCCGGCAGCAGCCCACGATCATCCGGCGCTAATCCCAGCATGAGCTGCGCACCACGTCCTACGGTTTGCTCGTAAACGGTGACTAGCTCCGCTACGCTCTTTAAGGAAGCTTCATCGTGTGGATGCCAGAACCAGTGCAGCGCACGCAGTGGTGTATCCGCCTCAATGGGCCGCCAGCGGAGGACTCCGTGCCGGTCGATTCCGTTCCAGTTCTCGTAATCGACACGACCCGATTCTGTGCCGACCCAGCGCGCGTCTCCGTATTCGAACAGGCCTGTATCTGCGAACACGATCGTGTTGGGCTGATAGGTGCGCAGAGTTTCGATGATCTTCGCAAAGTTGTACACGTGGCCGCCGCTGCCGGCGCCATCGAGCCAGAACTCCACCAGGTCACCGTAGTGCTGGGCCAATTCCTCAAGTTCCGCCAGGTAGTACTTGTCATACGCGACGGGGTCCTTATAACGCGGATCGTGGCGGTCCCATGGGGAAAGATAAACGCCAAACTGCAGGCCGTACTTTCGCGCTGCACGGGCGACGTCGCCCACTACATCTCCTTTGCCATCCTTCCACGGGCTTGCCTTGATGCTGTAGTCGGTCTGCGCGGTGGGCCACAAACAATAGCCGTCATGATGCTTGGCGACCAGGACGACGTAACGTGCGCCGCTGGCTTTGATGGCTTGCATCCATTGGTCGGGATCGAATTGTCTGGGCTTGAAGACGGTGGGGTTCGCCGTGCCGTCACCCCACTCCTGGTTGAGGAAGGTGTTGGTGGAGAAATGGATGATGACGCCAAACTGCAAGTCCTGCCATGCCACCTGTTGGGGCGAGGGTTTCAGGTCTACGAAGTTCTGCGAGCGTACGGGAAGGGCGGACATCCCGGCCAGGATGATCGCTACCCACACCAACGCACATCTGCTACCAATAAAAACCATGTTCAAAGATAACCTGCGCTGCACCTCGAGTTGGGATCCCGAACCAGGGAATCTCTTGACCGGGTGGGGAGATTCGTGACCTGGAGACACTTTCAATGGAGGGTAGTGAATTCCCACATCTCCCGACTGGAAAACGTCGTGAGATATGGGGCACCCTACTTCGCTGCGGATCCGACAGTCCACTTCGTGGGGAGTCCTGGATGACGATGGTGTTCCACAACTCAGGATGCAGCGTCATCTCCACACCCATGAGCAAGCCCCCATTGGAGCCGCCCATGATCACGGCGATCTCCCATTGTTCGCGGCTAACGCGCAGTCCAACCACCATCAATGACCAGCGTGTGCCCGGTAATCAGCGAAGCCGCCGGCGACGCCAGAAACACTACCGCTCCGGCAACCTCGATCGGCTCGCCGATGCGATGCAAACCAGCAATGCGCTCGATCACATCGGCGCGGAAGGCTAGGTCCGCCAGGCACTCTTCTGTACCGGGAGTATGGATGAATGTCGGCGCCACCGCGTTCACCGTGATGTTGTACTTGCCCCATTCCACTGCAAGACATTTGGTCAAATGGACGAGGCCGGCCTTTGTCATGCAGTAGATGGATTCAGTCGGCAGGGCGGCAAAGCCAGCCTGCGAACTCATGTTGATGATGCAGCCACTCTTCTGCTGCATCATGACTCGGCCAGCGCTTTGACAGGCGAAAAACGTGCCCTTCAGATTGATCGCCAACGTGTGATCGAAATCTTCTTCGGTGACGTTCTCTGCCAGATTTCCAGGAGCGATGCCGGCATTGTTCACCAGGATGTCGAGGCGGCCAAACGTCTCCACCGTAGTTGCGATCGCGTCCCGAATCTGCTGCGGTCGCGTCATATCCATCTGCAGCGAGAGGCAGCGCCGTTGGCGAGAGGCAATCTCGGCGGCCAGCCCGCTGTCCTGGGCCTTATCGCGTAGGCCGAGTGCCACATCGGCGCCGGCCTCTGCGAGCGCGAGGCAAATCGCCCTTCCTAAGCCACGGGCTGCGCCAGTGACGAGTGCGGTTTTCCCTTGAAGATCAAACTGCGGTAAAGCTTGCATAGGTTTCCTTTTCGTTTTGAACAATCAGCGCCGAAGGGGAATCTAAAACCCGCCGCCCGCTTCTCCCGGGAGAAGCCGACGTGAGATAGGGGCGCCCGCCATTGTTACCGGAATGCATGGCTCTCAGGTAGATGCACTTCAATCCCTAGAGTGCTTTGTATGCGCCAGAGGTTCGGCTCTTGCGCAGCACCCAGGTGGTCATGCAGCGATGGTTCTGCACTACGGTGGTTTTCAGCGGATCGACCAGCTCTGCGTCCATGGCCTGCGTCAGTTGGAGCAGCATGGCCTCATCCACCAGGAACCAGTCTGACCCATCGCCTATCCGGTAGATATGATCGCGCACTCGCTCGAACTCCATACCGATTCTCGAGCCCAACCGGCAAAAGAAGAGCCCACCCGGCTTTAGCACCCGCCATAGTTCCCGGACCATGGCCTGGAAGTGGCGATCGTCTGTGGCGAAGTGAAGCACGGAACCGCAGATCACCACATCGGCGAGCGCATCCGGAAAGGGCATGCGCTCGATCACGCCCACCTGGAAGTTCTCCGCTGGCAGCCCGGTCTTGAGCATTGCCGATTGATAGCGTACATAGGCAACGCCTTCGGGATCCTGATCCAGCGCAAAAATTTCGCAGCCTTCGCGCATGAGGTAGACAAGATTGCGTCCGTAGCCGCAACCCGCGTCGATGACACGCATGTCCGGGCGGATGTTTCCCCGCAGAATCTGATCGAACACATAGATATCGATTTGGCCGAACTGTTCCTGGACACTCAAGGTCACGGATGCCCCGTTGCCGCGGAGTAGGCCTCCAATGCATCCAGCCTTGCTTTTTTCAACGTGGTTACCGGATCGCGAGAAGGGTAGAACTCCATCGTGATGAACTTGTCGTAATGCAGTTCACCCAGCTTGCGAAAAATGTTTCGATAATCTATCTCGCCAGTACCCGGCTCGTGCCGCCCAGGCACGTCCGCGATGTGTACCAGCCCAACCAGGTCGATATTCTTTTCCAGCTTCTCGATCAGGTTTCCGTAAGCGCGCTGCTCATGATAGAAGTCGTACAACACGCGCACATGCGGGCTGCCTACGGCACGGACAATCTCAAAAGCCTCGCTCACACCCGTGAGATACATCTTCGGATTCTCCAGGGGGTCGATGGGTTCGATCACGATCTGCACCTGGTGAGCCGCGG
This sequence comes from uncultured Acetobacteraceae bacterium, assembly GCA_964657465.1. GTDB lineage: Bacteria > Acidobacteriota > Terriglobia > Terriglobales > Acidobacteriaceae > PALSA-350. Next base: position 26,634 of record CAZZVD010000017.1, read on the forward strand.
CGACTTCCGCAGCACGCTTGAGATTCTCTATCGAAGCGGCATGCTGGGCTTCCGGGGATACGCCATCCAGGCGGTTGCCTGATTTCAGGTTGAGTTGCGGGGCATGCAAGGCCTGGCAACGTTCCATTTGCGCGGTGGCTTGCGCGAGAAAATCGGCGGTTCCCGCGGGATCGGCAAATCCCGCTTTCACGCCGCTCAACAGGTCAAATACCAGGTTCAGCGAGCGCATTTTAGTCAGCACGCGCTGCGTTTCTTCCGGCGACCACTTTTGGAAATCACCGATCAGCTCGACGCCCTGGTAACCGGCTGCCGCCACCATCTCAATGCATTCATCGAATGGCGCCTGCTTTTCAAGCGTCCATAACATCACTGAGAAGCGCGGCCCGGACTCCGCTGGCAACGCCCAGACTGCTTCGCTGGCCGCGAGCGGCAACAGGCTGGCCGCCGCAGCAAGCTGCCCGAAGTTGCGGCGCGTCATTTTCATACTGGTCCGCCCCTCACTCATCTCTCAAAGTAACTCACCTGGTCCACCAACCACTTTACCTACGAAGCTGAAATCCTGCGCGCCAAAGGTACCTGACTGGGTGGGTACTGTTCGCCAGAGCGACAGGTGACGCGCCTTTCGGATGGTGATACTTTTCCGTTATTGTTTATTGGCAGGCTTTGCTTCATTGTGTAAGCAAGCTGGTGCTACGGGCCACTCGAAAGACATGTCAGGCAAGCGTTCCTTGTTCTCCATTCTCGCATTCATGATGACGGCTTCTGCCGTCGCGCAGGTTGCGCCTTCTGAGCAAATCACACAAGACTCGCAATCCAAGCTTTCTGCGATGCCCTGGTTTGCCCTGCAAAGCATACCCGGCGAGGTCAGCGAAACCGCGCAACCGGCAGAGGCAGCCCGTTTGCTGCAAGAGTTCAGCGATGCCGATATCAAGTTCAGCCTAAGTCAATTGATGGCAACCCTGCGCGACCACCAGCACGAGGGGTGGGTGCTGGCTGCCTACCCTGACCCCAACACACGGCGCCCCCTCATCGGGGCGGGCTTCAGTCTCGACGTGCCCGCCAGGGTACATCCTCAAACCGATCTTCTGAATCCGCACCCGTTCCTTGAGCCTTCGTCCGCCGCATTATGGCAGGCTGCCGGCCTGCCTGCCGACCGTCTCCAGGAGATTCTCGACCAGTACGATCGCAATCTGAACAGCTGGACGCCGAAGACGTATCACCGCAAAGTGATCAGGCAGGCCCTCACACCACAGCTGAGCGAAGGGGAGGGTGAGCAACTGCTGCGCATTTCCGCCATCCAGGCCATCTACAACGCGAAGGCCTACTGTCGTAGCTTTGACCAGCTCTCGGCCTCGCAACAGATGGCCCTGAGCCAGCTGGTGTTTCAGATGGGCGTAAACCTTGAGCAGTTTGTCACCTTTCTGAGCGCACTCAACGACCCGGACGGCACGCGCGAGCTGGCCCAGCTTGATGGCTACCTCGAAACCGAGCCGGAACACTGGAGAACGGTGCAGGATGCTCTGATCGACAGCCAATGGGCCCACCGCTACAGCGGGCGCGCTGCTTCAGTGATCGCGATGTTTGACCCGGAATATAGCCACACGCCCGGTGTAGCGGAGCAACGCGTCCTGGCCGTGCTCCATCCGCCGGTGGCGGTAAGGGAGCAAAACCACCCAAATGCATCGCTGCGACTGGCAAGTTACACCAGGCGAACCACCAAAGGCCATCGCAGGAAATCCTCACGTGCTCAGGTCAAGCGTAAGCTGACTTAGATTCCTGACCACGTGAGAGAGCGATGAGCCACTCTCCTCGGATTTGCATCTCTTAAAAGAACAGAGAATCGCGAGGGATGGTGGCTTATGCAGCACATAAAGCTGGGAAAATCTGATTTGGAAGTTCCGCCTATCTGCCTGGGCGGCAACGTGTTTGGGTGGACCGTGCCGGAGAAAGACTCTTTCCGTCTCCTGGATGCGGCCCTGGAAGCTGGCTTGAACTTTATCGACACGGCCGATGTGTACTCGCGGTGGGCGCCGGGCCACCAGGGCGGCGAATCCGAAACCATCCTGGGCAAGTGGCTGGCCACCGGCAACAAGCGCAGCAACGTCATCCTCGCGACCAAGGTCGGTATGGAGATGGGCGACGGCAAGAGCGGCCTGAAGGCTGCCTACATTGAGCAGGCCGTGGAAGATTCTCTGCGCCGCTTGCAAACGGACTACATCGACTTGTACCAGGCTCATAAAGATGACAAGGACACCCCGCTTGAGGAGACGCTGAACGCGTTTGACAAGCTGGTAAGGGAGGGCAAGGTACGTCACATAGGCGCTTCCAACTACAGCGGCGCCCGGCTGGCGGAAGCACTAGCGGTGAGCGCTGATAACGGCTTGATCAAGTACGTCACGCTGCAGCCGCAGTACAACCTGGTTGCCCGCGAAGGTTTCGAGACAGACCTTCTGCCGGTGGTCGAGGAGCAAGTGCTGGGCGTGCTTCCCTACTACTCACTGGCATCGGGTTTCCTCACTGGTAAATACCGCAGCAAGGGAGACGCGGAAGGCAAAGCGCGTGGTGGCAGTGTGAGCAAATATCTGAACGACTGGGGCTTCAGCGTGCTGAACACACTGGACGAAGTGGCGCAGGCGCACCAGTCCACACCGGCGAGGGTAGCGCTGGCGTGGCTCATGGTGCAGCGTGGCGTATCCGCTCCGATTGCCAGCGCAACCAGCGAAGACCACCTGACCGACCTGGTAGAAGCAACGCAATTAACCCTCGACCACGCGTCTCTGCAGCGTTTGACTGCGGTGAGCACACCGGTAGCAGCCGCCACGACCTAACGCCGCTCACAGCAAAATCCATTGTCGGTGGAGCCTATGTGATGTAGGCTCCAGCTACTCATCGTGTCCAGCGTAGCCATGATCGACCCGCAAGGTCCGCAGGTGCCTAAAGTGGCGAGCGGACCAGTCCAGGTAGCGGCCGCCACCATCGGCAACGCGTTGGAGTGGTTCGACATTCTGGTCTACGGATACTTCGCCTCCACCATCGCGGAGGTGTTCTTCCCTGTCGCCAATCCCGTTGTCTCGCTGCTGCTGACATTCGGATCTTTCGGCTTGTCCTATATCGCGCGCCCCCTGGGTGCGGTGGTCCTGGGCGCCTACGCAGACCGTGTGGGCCGCAAAGCAGCACTCAATGTGTCTATCTGGCTGATGGTCGGTGGCACGGCGCTGATGGCGGTTATGCCTTCTTACGCCGCGATCGGTCTGGCGGCGCCCATCGGCATATTTGCAGCGAGATTACTGCAGGGCTTTGCGGTCGCTGGTGAGTTCGGGAGCTCGACCGCGTTTCTGATTGAGCATTCAGAGCATCGTAAGGCGTTCTACTCCAGTTGGCAGTTCGTGGGCCAGCAAGTCGCCAAGTTGTTGGCTGCGCTCTTTGGCCTGGTGCTCGTCACCTACCTGCGCGGAGAACAGTTGAACTCCTGGGGTTGGCGAGTTCCCTTTCTCTTCGGTTTGTCCGTGGGACCGGTGGGCATTTATATTCGCCGCAAACTGAGTGAAACGCCAGACTTTCTCAACGCGGTCAAGACAAGTACGCCGGCTCGCGAGCTATTTCAGACTGAGAAGATGGCGCTGGCGCTCGGCACCTGCCTGGTCGCCGTGGGTACGGCCAGCACTTACCTTGCTATCTACATTCCAACCTATGCCGGCAAGGTGCTGCACCTGCCGATGTCCACTGGCTATGTCGTGACCCTGGTGCTGGCGTTGGTCGCTGCGGTGCTGACTCCACCTGCCGGCCGGCTGGCCGACCGCATCGGCGCGGCACGATTGATGATGCCTTCAGCCATCCTTTCCGTCTTGTCGGCTTATCCTGTCTTTCTGCTCATCACGCATGATCCCGGCCTGCGTACCCTGCTCGGCGGCCTTGTCTGGGAGGTTGTGCTGAGCGTCGGTTACATTGTGGGTCTATCGGTGATCCTTGCCAGCCTCTTTCCAGCGCGCACACGGGTCACCGGGATCTCGCTTAGCTACAACCTCGGCGTGACAATCTTTGGCGGTTTCGCGCCAGCTATCTTCACCTGGCTTACCGCTGTCACGCATGACAACACTGCTCCGAGCTTCTACATCATCGCTACCGGATTGGTGAGCATTGGGGCACTCGTCGCCGTGGGCCCAAGACAAGTCAACCGGTAAGCCAGGACACCCGATGTCGACGGTTAAATCGTACGCGACCGCTACCGCTTAGAATGCTGGCAGAGGGCGCGTTTTGAATAGAATGGGTTTACCTGAAGTCCTAAACGAACAGAAGGCGGGACCACGCTTTTCTGCATCGCTCGTCCGCGAAGTGGCTAATACTGCCATGGGCCGCGCTGACGTGCTGCCTTTCTGGTTTGGGGAGTCAGACCGGTCGACGCCGGCCTTCATCCGGGAAGAGGCTGCAGCCTCCTTGCAAGCGGGGGAAACCTTTTACTCAGAGAACCTGGGCAGACTCTACCTGCGTGAGACCATCTCCGCCTACCTCGCCGGTTTGCACCAGCGGCCTATCGGCATCGAGCGGATCGCGGTGACGGCTTCGGGAGTTTCCGCTTTGATGATTGCCGCGCAACTGCTGGTGAGCCCTGGCGATCGCGTCGTAACAGTCACCCCGCTGTGGCCCAACGCTGTCGAGATACCTAAGGTCATGGGCGCGCACGTGACCTGCGTGTCGCTCGAGGTGCAGGATGACCGTTGGTCGCTTCCCCTGGACAAACTGCTGCAGGCGCTCACACCGCAAACCCGCATGTTGGTGTTGAACTCGCCCAACAATCCCACGGGCTGGACGATCACTTGCGAACAACAGCAGGTGTTGCTGGACCACTGCCGGGCCCACGGCATCTGGATTATCGCCGATGATGTCTACGAACGGCTGGTGTACACCGCGGGGGTCCGATCCGCCCCCTCGTTCCTCACCCTGGCTGACGACCATGATCGCCTGATCGTGATCAACAGCTTCTCGAAGGCATGGACGATGACCGGGTGGCGCCTGGGATGGATGGTCGCGCCCGCCATGGTCATGGCTGATCTGGCGGCCCTGCTGGAATTCAACACGTCCTGCGTTTCTGAATTCACGCAGCGAGCCGGCGTGATTGCGTTGCGACAGGGAGAGCCCTATGTGCAGCAAGTGCGCGCGGAGTTGGCCGGCACGCGAAGCAGGTTGACGGCCGCCTTACGAGAGCTACCAGATCTCGACGTACCTCATTCAGAAGGCGCCATGTACCTGTTTCTGCGGGTCGCCGGAGAAAACAATTCCGTGGCGCTGGCCAAGCGTCTGATCGAGCAGGTTGGGCTGGGACTCGCACCCGGCCGCGCCTTCGGACCCGAAGGGGAAGGTTGGCTACGCTGGTGTTATGCCTCCGATTGGACAAAGATCGAATCGGGCATCGGGCGTTTGTCACACTTTCTAAGCAACAAAATGCGCTCTTCTCAAGAGAACGTATCTTTAGCGGATACAAACCGGCGAGCGTAGCTTCAGGCTGGATTGACTTCCATCTCGCCATGACGATGGCCGCTGGTGAGGGCGCCGGCCTCTGGCGGCAATCCAATGCTGTCAAAGACAGGACCTAACGACAGAAGGGCCGCCACCAGGATTGCAACACGAAAGTCACCCAGCTGCGGCAGCGCAGCGGAATGGCCGTGCAGATGAGCAGCCGCGCGCAGCATGATCGCGCCCACCGCCACCCCCATCCCCATGCTGAGCTGCATAACGGCACTAAGAAAGCCGTTGGCGCGGCTCATACCTTCGGGCGGGATTTCAGAGTAAGCCAGCGTAGTCATACAGGTGAACTGCATCGACCGGAAAGCCCCATGCAGAAAGAGCGTCAGTACGATGAGGGACGCCGCAGTGGCCGGGGTGAGCAGCGCGCACAAAGCCATGGAGCCCGCCGTGATGACCCCGTTCACGATGAGTATGCGGCGAAAGCCGAATCGGCGCAGGGTCTGGATCACAAACGCCTTCATACTCAAATCCCCGGCGAATAAAGCAAGCAGGTAAAGGCCAGAGCGAAATGCGTTCAGGCCGAAGGCGATCTGGAACATAAGCGGAAGTAGAAACGGCAACATCGAGACAGCGATGCGAAAGGCGCTCGCTCCATACACTGACAGCGAGTACGTCTTCAGCTTCATCGACGCAAGATCGATGAGCGAAGTTTGCGGATGGCGGTGCGCGTTGAGGATGGCGCCAAGGCCACTGAGCAGGCTCAGCAGCAGAACGGTCACCGGCACCCGCCAGGGTACACCCTCGCCGCCCAGCTTCTCCATCGCATAGACAGCCCCGGCAGAGGCAAACCCGGCAAGCACAAAGGTGAGCCAATCGAAAGGGTGGCGCTCGTCGCTTCGCACGTTTTCCACCCACAGCAGCGTGAGGACCAGCGCCAGAATGCCAAGCGGCAGATTGAGCAGAAAGATCCAGTGCCAGCTGGCATAAGTCGTGATGAAGCCGCCTAGCGGGGGGCCGACCACCAGGGCCGTAAGGCCGGGCCAGGTAATGTAGGCGATGGCCTCGGCCAGCTTGTCTTTCGGGGTGGTTCGGAGCACGATGAGCCGGCCCACGGGCACCATCATGGCGCCGCCCATGCCCTGGAGAATACGCATCAGTGTGAATTGCGTAAGCGTGTGCGCACCGGCGCACAGCAAGGAGGCGCCGGTGAACGTTGCAATCGCGGCAGCGAATACAGAACGAGCGCCAAGGCGGTCGGCCACCCAGCCGCTGATGGGGATAAATACCGCCAGGGTGAGCAGGTAAGCCGTCATGCCGATGTTGAGGTTGACCGCCCCTACGTGGAAGCTGCGCGCCATCTGGGGCAGGGCTGTGGCAATGATGGTGCCATCCAGATTTTCCATGAAGAAAGCGCCCGCGATGAGCGTGGTCACGTATAGCGGAGAGCGTGTTTTCTTCATGACGTGTGGCTTGAGCCTGGGGCCTTGTGTGCGCCGGCCCGCGGAGTGGGCGCTCGCTACGGAGTCTCTGCTCCAGCAGAACCGATGCGGCGCTCAAATGCCTGGATGAGTGAACCAAGGCTGCGTTCGGAACCGATTTCAGAGCGAAGTTCGCTGACTGCCGGCGCAACCGGCGCAGGTACCGCCGCTCGTTCCTGAATCTTCCTCGCTTCGTTAGCCGAAACGGCCACCGGGCCGGCTGGCACCAGGCCGCTCAACGCTGCGGGAGATCTACCCAGCTTGTCATGCTGTGCACCGCGGCGTTCTACGCGCCGTCTGGGCGGTACACGGTGGACCTGCGGTTCCGCTGCGTTGGTGGCGGCAGGCTCTGCTGCTACCTCTTCCGGTTCTGGGCGGATGGGCGCGACTTCAAGCGATACGACTGCGGGCTGTTTGCGGCTCTTTCGAGGAACCTTGATTTCTACCTGATTGAGGAAGCGGCTTCTCGAACCCTCCAAGGCGGCCGTAAGATAATCGCGCGCCCGTTCCAGGCGCTCTAATTCGGCATCAAGTTGAGCAATTATTTCTAAGCGTGTCATGCAATGTCCATTCTATCGCCCTCATGCAATGAGGGCCCTGTGGTAATTCTAACGCTGAGCTTGGTTTGCTACGGTATGTAGCGGTGAATCGTGGCTAGCTATTGCTACAGTCTCCAACATATTCCCCACCCTATTGTTTCTTGCTTGCATGTGGCGTTAATTTACGTACCAGAAATTCCTGAAACAGATTAGAGATCCCGGAGCTGCCAATCCCGATCAGAGTATTTTGGAAGGTCAACCCAGCGCCATTGCGGCTGCTCGCCGGGTAGTAAATGTTTGAAATGCCCGCAGCGGCAAGACTCCCCGCGATGCCGGAGATATTGAACTGCCAATGCGCGTTGTCACCCTTGCAAACGACTGCGTTTGCCAACGCATATTCGATTCGGGCACGCACCGTCCCGCTACCCTTGTAAAAGTAGCGTGGGTCCTGCTTGAACAGTGAGGGCAGAATGGCCCCACCGATCATGTTGCCACCCAGAAAATCCGCGAAGGTAGCGCCATAACGCTTCGCGTACCCCTGCGCGCCTTGCCCGTATCCACTGAATCCATTCTGTGCCTGCTCCGCGCCTGCGATCACCCCGGCGACTGCGAAGGTAACCGGGTCCACGCTGCTTTTCCAGGCAAGTTCAAACTTCTGCTTAGGCGTCAGCGGTAATGCATCGTGCTGATACGTGACATAGAAATTTGGAATGACGCCAAGAACGCGCTGCCTCTCCTGCATCCTCAGTTGCTCTTCCGCCAGCTCCGAATTAGTCACGCGCACCTGCACTTCTGCGCTGGCCGCCGCGATGGCGAACGTGATCGGCGGAAAAACAAGTACTCCTCCTGCTGATAATTCACCTTCTAATTCCTGCGTGGCAAAGCCTTCCGCAACGACCTTTATTTGAAAAGGTCCAGGGCTAACGCCCTTAAAAAGGAAACTACCTTCCGCATACGGGGCGACTTCCGCCAGCAATTTGCCTGCGCGCGTCAACGTCACCTTTGCGGATACAACATAGTTGCCGTCCGGGTCGATCAACTGGCCGCTGATCATGCCCGTGGCCGGCTCAGGTTGTGGCGCGCGCACTGCGTGTGCGCCAGCCAGCGGCGCGGGGTCCTGCCCCGCTGAGTGGGATGGTAATTGGGCCTGAGCCTGGGATGGGCCCTGGGATTGGCCCTGGGCCGCAACGCAATACAAGCAGCCAGCCGCCAACAGGAAAACTGCTGCGCGGGCAGCAGTTTTCCTCCCGGCGAACCGCGGCTCCCGCCTGCCTGCTTTGCCTGATCTGGGTTGCATCTACCGCAAGCATAGAGGCAAGAGACGCTTTCGTACTTAGCTGTTTGTCATTATTCTTTGCCGGCCCGGACGCCGGAGAGGGATTGACAAAGCTTCCATCCCAGTATCGGTCAATCGCTGAACCACAAGGCCCAGTTCCCATACCGGGGAACCGGGCCTGTGGCCATCCTCGGATAGCCCGGCGTGGCCGCCCCAGATCACCCAACCAGATCACGAATCAGGCCTTGCACCCGTCCAGGGATTAGCCCTCGCTTAGCCCCAATACTGTTCACTTAACGATTATGATGGCCTTGAAGATATCGATAGCTGGCA
>CAZZVD010000018.1:0-35401 GCA_964657465.1 uncultured Acetobacteraceae bacterium
TTGCCACTTCCACACTCAGGGGCCGAGGTTCGTGGAATCCCACATCTCGCCAAAACCAAGCGAGATGTGGGGCACCCATCATTCGTCACGGAACAGGCCGTGAGAAATGCGGCTAGCTAGGGCTAGGCCGGGGCTAGGCCCGGCCTGGGGGAAGTTTCTGGGTAGCCGTCAGAATTACGGGTTGGGTGTTGTGAATTCCCACATCTCCCCGGGAGATGCGGATATTCACAGCACTTAACCCGGAAGCGGTCTGCGTAGCTTCTTCAGGGCACCGCTCAGTATGCTGCGGCCGCAAGTTGCTCGGCCCAATGAGCGACGGAAGCAGCATCCACGCGCTCACTTTCCAGCGCCGCGAGTTGCACGGAGAAGTTGCCGATGGTCGAGCTCTCCACAGCACCGCAGCTCACTTCCAGTCCTGTGGCATTCGCCGTGAGCCGGTTGAGTAGCCGGTTGCGGCTGCCGCCACCGACGATGTAGATGCGCTGGAAGCGCTTGCCCGTAATCTGCGCAAGGCGAGCAACCACTTCTCCGTACTTTGCCGCCAGGCTATGCAGGATCAGGTTCACCAGGGCCGGTGCTTCCTCCGCTCCTTCGGCGTAAGTCTGCAGCCCACGCCGCGCCAGTTGGCGATTGATGCGGCCCGGCATATCTCCCGGCAGCAGTAACTCAGGATCGTCCACATCCAAAAGCTCAGGCGGTGCGGGCAGGCGTTCGGCCGCCTGAATCAGTTCGGGCATGTTCCAGTCGATGGAAGGAGCCCATGCATCGAGGCATTGCCGCACGATCCACATGGCATTCACGCCCTTGTGGAAGCAAATACGGCCACCCACACCGCCCATGTTATTGAAGTCTTCGTCTTCGAGGGCAATTGGATGATCGAGCACCGTTCCCACTAAGGACCATGTGCCGGAGCTGATGTATACCCAGTCGTCTTTACTGTCTGGAATGCTGGCGATCGCCGAAGCGGTGTCGTGACAGGCCGGTGCTATCAGCGCCACGCCCTCCAGCGATTGCAGGTTTAGCTTGTCGCCGCGCAGCGTTCCTACGAGCGTACCCGCCGCGGTGAGCGGCGCCGCTGCCTTAGGGTTGAGACCCGTGGCGGCAAAGATCTGGGGCGACCAGGCGCGCAGTTCTGCATCGACCAGCTGGGTGTGGGTGGCATTTGTATACTCCGCGACGGCCCGGCCTCCCAGCCGGTACAGCAGGTACTCCGGCAGATTGAGCCAGGGCATGTCCTGAAACGTCTCTCCGTCGGCAAACAGTTGATAGAGAGTATTGATTCGGCTCATGCCGATGCCTGTGATCGCGCGCAGTTTCTGTGGCGTAATGCGGGCAAACACTTCCGCCTGTGCCTGGATGGTTCGTTCATCCCTATAGCAGAAAGGGTTGGCGGCGAGTTCACCATTTGCCTGCAAGCGCACGTAATCGACAGCCCAGCCGTCCACCGCGATGGAGCGTATACCCTCGGTGGCTATCTCTGCGCATTTGCGCAGGCCGATATCGACCTGCTGTGTGATCTGCGTAAGATCCCATCGGAGCTGGCCGTTCAGGGTCACGGGCGCATTGGCGTGACGATGCACCAGCTCAATGCGCGGTGTACCATGCTGCCAGCGGAGCAGCGAAACACGACAGCTTTCCGCGCCGAGATCGACTGCGATGAGCGCACGCTCGCTTTTCAACGAAGGCGTCATCGCAGAAATGCCTCCGTCAGGCCTCCGTCGACGGGGATTAAATGGCCCGTGGTGCAACGCGCCTGCGGGCCTGCAAGGAACAGGATGGCTGCCGCGCAATCCTTTGGATCAATCGGCTGATGGGTGAGCGTGCGCTGCGCATAAAACTGTGCCAGCAACGTCCGCAGGTCTTCATCGGAGGCCGATTCATCGAACGGAATCTTGTATTTCGTCAGCGAGGCTTTCACCCGGTCACGGGGGAACATCGTTGACCCTTTGACGACTGTGGCTGGGCTGATGCCGTTCACCCGCACCCTGGGCGATAACCGGACGGCGAGTTCGCGCACCAGGTGGCTGACTGCGGCCTTGCTGATGTCATACGCCTCGCTGCCTTGCTTGGCCACAACTGCGTTCGCCGAGCTGGTAAGCACGATGCTTGTTTCGATGCCCTGGGCGGCGAATACTTTGGCAGCTTCATCCGCGAGTATGTAATTGGCCGTGACGTTGATTTCGAGCGTAGTGCCCCATTGGCTATCGCTGATGATTCCGTCGGGTGAGGAAGGGAAGAGGGCTGCTGTATTGATCAGGATGTCGAGGCCGCCGTACGCCGCGATGGTGGCATCGAGCATGGCGCGTATGGCGTTGCGGTCGCGAATATCGACCATGGTGGCGACCGCAGCTTCGCGGCCGCCGATCGCTTGCGCTTCCGCAACCACTTTACCCGCGGCTGCGAGCTCCCGGTCGGCAACCACCACGTGAGCCCCGCGCTCCGCCGCCAGCAGGACAACTTCGCGGCCAATGCCGCTCGCCCCGCCGATCACCAGCGCAATGCGGCCACTCAACTCCTTGGCTGCAGGCTGCCTGCGAATCTTCGCCTCTTCCAGCGCCCAGTACTCAATGCGAAAGGCTTCCGCAGCGGGCAGTGCAACATAATTTGCGTGCACTTTGAACGCAGAGGTGGCGGCTGCTGGTCCGGATTGCGGTAAGACCGGCGGGCATTTGTCTTCATCCAGATGCCCCGCGCCTTCCATGACGTGAATCGCGTTGATGTAGAACTCGCCCGTTATGCGAGCCTCTGCTTTGTTCTTGCCAAAGCTGAACATGCCGATGCCGGGCACCAGGACCACCGTAGGATCGGCGTGACGCATGGCAGGTGAATCCGGCAAGGCATGAGCCTTGTAATAGTCGGCGTATTCCGTGCGATAGGTCTCCATCGCTGTTTTCGCCGCTGCCTGAATCCCTGATGGATCGCTCGCAGGATCCCACGCCACCAGCAGCGGGCGAATCTTGGTCCGAATGAAGTGATCGGGGCAGCTTGTACCGAGGTACGCAAGCTGGGGCGCCGCATGTGCATTCACGAAGTCCAGCACTTCAGGAGTATCGCTGTAGCTGCCAATCATGCGTTGCCGGGTCGAGACACTACCTCGCAAATACGGCATCAACTGCACCGCCAGCCTTTGCCGCTCCGCGTGAAAGGTGTGACGCGGACCACCGAAGGAAGCTCGACTCCTTCGAGCGCGATGGCTTTCAATGAACTGGCCGATCTGGTCGATGATGGTGATCGTATTCAGGTACGATGCCCGTTGCGTATCGCCCCAGGTAAACAGTCCGTGCCCGCCCAGCACCACGCCGTCACAGCCGGGCGCTTCGTTCACTGCCCGCGACATCATCATTGCGAGTTCAAATCCAGGGCGTTGCCAGGGCACCCAGACGAGGTGGTGTTTGAATTGATGGTTGAACTGCTCCATCTTCTCCTGACCGTTTGCTGAGGCGGCCAGTGCGATACCCCAGTCCGGATGCAGGTGATCCACATGCCGGAAGGGAAGGAACGCATGCAGGGCGGTGTCGATCGACGCCGCCACAGGATTGTTGCCGAATGTGCAGAGCGGATACATGCCCACCATCTCGTCTTCGCGCGTGACGCCGCGGTAAAGGCGAGTGAGCGCCAATACTTTTTCCAGGTAGAGAGTGGCGAACCCTGCCACCTTGATGCTGCCCAGATCGCCGCCGCTGCCTTTTACCCACAAGACCGTTTTGCTTTGTCCATCGAGCGGGTCAATTTCTTCCAGCTTTGAGCTGGTATTGCCACCGCCAAAGTTTGTAATGCGTAAGTCTGAGCCGAGCAGGTTGGAGCGGTAGCGCAACAGGGCAGCCGGATCCAGCTTGCTGGCGTGGCTCTCATCCCATAGATCCTTAAGGTACTGCAAAGGCATGGCGGTCTCCTCCCACGTGCGGAAACAATTTTAAATGGGAAACGCCGTATGTGCTCCGGCCAATGACACCGTTCTACCGCACGCCCGGATTATATGAGAGGAGGGATGGGAAACCGATCACGCGTAGGAGGTGACTGCATCTCGATTGGCTGCGGCGCGTTCCCGGCTGATCTGTTCAACATATCCACTCTCGCGCAGAGCGGTGAGTGGATCCTCTGGCAGCCCCTTCGACCTTCGCCAGCTTTTCACGATCGGCCGAATATCCTGCCAGAAGGCTCCGCGGAACAGCTCCTCAGCTTCCACCAGTTTGCACTCGTCCTGCAGAACCGACAGCTGCGCATGGTCGACGAAGGCCGCTTTGGCGTATAGCTCCTGGGCCGTGCAAACCGTCTGCACCATGGCTTCCATTTTTCCCTTGAGGTTGTGGCTCTGATCGATCATGAACGCCACGTCGACCGGCGCCCCCGTTTCCCATTCGTAATGGCGCAGCTCGTGAAAGATGCGAAAAACCTGGTAGGGGTCGATTGATCCCAGCGTCAGATCATCGTCCGCATAGCGACGGTCATTGAAATGAAAGCCGCCCAGCATGTTTGCCCGTAGCAGCCAGGCAACAATCTGCTCGATGTTCTGCGCCTGGTAATGATGCCCGGTATCGACCAGCACGAATGCCTGTGGGCCTGCTGCCTTGGCCAACAGCAGCGCCATGCCCCAGTCTGCGATATCGGTGTGATAGAAGAACGGCTCGAAGGGCTTGTACTCAATCAGCAAACGCTGCGTTGGGTTGAGCGCGGCGTGGGTTTGCTGCAGCGTTTGCTCGAACCAGTCGATGCGTCGTCGTATGTTTTGCGTGCCGGGGTAGCTTGACCCATCAGGAAACCACGGGGCTACATCGCGTGATCGCAGCGCACCGGCGATGGCTACACAGTCCAGCAGGTGTTCGAGGCACTTCTTTCGGATGGCAGGATCGGGATTCCCGGCGGCGCCGAACTTGTACTCCTGCCCCTGGAAAACGTTGGGATTAATCGAGCCAGCCGCTACTCCGCACTTGCGGCTCAATTCCTCGATGTGAGGTGCGTCCTTGCGCCCGTTTGGCAGGTCCCAGAGAACGTGCAGAGCCACGGTGGGACAAGCCCCAGTCAGCTGGTTGACCATACCGGCGTCGCTGAATTTCTCGGAGATGGTTGTCGCCGCACCGGGCTGCATGAACTTGCCGAAGCGGGTGCCAGTGTTGGCGAAGCCCCAGGACGGCAACTCAACCTTGAAGTCATCCAGTGCTTGCCAAACGGCGTTCTCAGCGTTCGATGCCATTGTCCCCTCGCACCCCAGGCATTCTATCCAAGTCGGCTGTGTACGCATTGATTACAGCAGAGCACGAGTCTCTAACGTGGGGCGCACGGGTGTCAACCGTTTGTGGCGACAAACCGGCTTACCCGTTCCAGCACTGCCTCGGTATTCTGCCGGTGTGGCAGGTGGCCTGCACCCGGGAAGGACTGAAATCTCAAACCAGGCAGGGCAGCGAGCAGCGCCTGCAGATGCTGGGTTGTGCCAAAATCGTCGTCGGCGCCTTGCAGCACCAGCACGGGGCAGTGGATTTGCTCTAGGAATCCGGCGAACGGTGAACGGTTCTCGCGCAATGCTTCCACCCCGGCGATCCAGGACGCGAAAACCGCGTCTGCCTCTCGGTGGTATTTCTGTAGCCGCTCCTGCAGGTCGCTGCCCTGGTATCCGCCCGCCAGGTTCTGGATGAAGCGGGTTGATTCTTCAAGCGCGACCACATAGGGGCTTTCGAGGATCAGCATTTTGGCCCGCTGCGTGGTCGCAGCAACGAGCATGGCCAGCCCGGCGCCCTCGCTGTGGCCATAAATGATCGGCTGATTCACCTGGAAGTGGTCCAGCAGGGCTGGGATGACCGCTTGTGCTTCGCGCAGGTAAGACTCGCGGCTCCTGGCCGGGAGCGGTCCCTCTGAGTTGCCGTGCCCAGCGCGGGAGTACAACAACACGTTCGCTCCTGTGGCCAGGGAGAGTTTCTCCGGGAAATCTTTCCAGTACGAGACGGAACCGAGCGCTTCATGCAGTAAGAGGATGGTGTCTGTGGCCGCGGCTTGCTGGTGTAGGGCGACCTCGACCGATTGGCCGAGCAGCGAAACAAACAAATTCTGCGATTGGAGCGCGCTCATCGAGCCTTTCTGTTGCGGTGTTGGCCAAACCGTTCCGGATCACGTTCGACCTGCTATATTTACCGATGGGTAAGAAAGTGCGACTGTGCCTGCAGCCCGATTGCCCCTTCGTACGATAACAAACCTTTGAGGGCCACCTGGTCGAATCGTATGGGAAAGCTTGCCGCCCGGCCAAACACGGATGCCACGCAGGAACCGTCCGCCGGCCGCGAGCCATGGAAAGCCTTCCAGGCTCGGCAGAGAAGCATGGATGTGAAACGGGACGCGGTATTGCGCACCGCAGCACACCTGTTTCTCGAGCACGGCTATCAGAAGTCATCCATGAGCCTGATCGCTGCTCAGTTGAAGATTACCAAGCCTGCCCTCTACTACTACTTTCGTAACAAAGAAGAGATCCTGGTGGAGTGTTATCGGGCCGGCATCGCTCATATCGAGACTTTGCTGAAGGAGACCAGCGGCAACCAGGGCACTGGCCTGTACAAGCTGCGCCTGTACGTGGAGACATATGCCGTCGAACTGGTGTCTTACGATTTTGGCCGCTGCGTGGCCATGCTCGACGAGTCAGAATTGTCGCCAGCGACCCGCCGCGAAGTGCGCATGATGAAGCGGCGTATGGATCTGACACTGCGCAGCTATGTCGAAGAAGGCATCGCGGATGGCTCAATCGGGCAATGCAACCCCAAGCTGGTCTCGTTCGCCATCGCCGGAGCAATTAACTGGATAGGCACCTGGTACCGCCCGGACGGTGACCTGCGGCCGCAGGAGATCGGGGCCGAGTTTGCGCGGATCCTCACCGGTGGTCTGAGCAAGCCATAGTGGTCGGTGAAAGGTTACGGGTCACGGACTGTGAATTCCCACATCTCCCGACTGGAAAACGTCGGTAGATATGGGGCACCCAAATTCGTTACAGTTCGCGTGAATAACAACAATTCAGGTGGGGCTTTAGTTTGTACGTTCAATCTGTAACGGCCTGGGGTGCCCCATATCTCACGGCGTTTTCCAGCCGGGAGATGTGGGAATTCACAGTCCGTGACCCGCAACCTTAGACCAATTTCCACGGCCTGCCGGAGCACCGCCTTAATTCTTGACTTTCTGACCAAGCGTTCAGTATTCTGCAGGGGCAGTTGAGGGAGGGTGCGCGCATGCCGCTCGTTTCCGATCCGATGGCTCAGGCCACCTCATCTGTCATTCAGGAACGCCGTTCCCCGACAAAGTTCAACATTCGCCGCGCCGCTGTGCTGGGAGCTGGAACCATGGGCGCGCGCATCGCGGCCCACATCGCCAACGCGGGCCTGCCAGTCTTGCTGCTGGACATGGCCCCTGCGCAGGGCGACCGCAACAGCCTGGCTGCCACTGCACTCAGTAACCTGAAGAAAGCGAAGCCAGCAGCTTTTGCTACCGCGGCGGTGGCAGCCAACATCAGCATTGGCAATTTCGAGGACGATGTTGCCAGGCTCAAGGACTGCGACTGGATTATCGAAGCCGTTGCCGAGAACCTTGAGATCAAGCGTGCCCTGCTGGCCAGGGTCGCTCCTCATGTGCACGGGGAAGCGATTTTTACCACCAATACCAGTGGCCTCCCTGTCTCGCAAATAGGAGCCAGCCTGCCGACAGCTTTGCGGCCTCGCTGGTTTGGTACGCACTTCTTTAACCCACCCCGCTACATGCGACTGCTCGAGATCATCAGGACTCCGGAAACAGACCCGGCAGCGCTGGCCGCGATCGCAGACTTCGCCGACCGCCACCTTGGCAAAACAGTGGTTCCCGCCAAGGATGTGGCCAACTTCATTGCGAATCGTGTAGGCACGTTCGCCATGTTGAACACCTTCAGGATCATGCAAGACCAGGGGCTCAGCATTGAAGAGATTGATGTGCTGACAGGCCCGGTGATCGGCTGGCCGAAAACGGGTACTTTCCGCCTGGCAGATATGGTGGGCCTCGACGTTCTGGGCAGCGTGGCAAGAAACTTTCTGCATGCCGCTGCGGATGAGCGTGCAGACGTGCAGTTGCCGGCCGTGATCGGACAACTCATCGAACGTAAATGGCTGGGTGACAAGACCAATCAAGGCTTCTACAAGAAGGAACGCGACGCGGACGGCAGAGAAGTTCGCCTGGTGCTTGATATCGAAGGCCTGACTTACCGGCCTGCGGCGAAGGCCACATTTACGGCGATCGAGCTGGCCAAGAACAATGAGTCTCTGCCCGTAAGGCTGCGCGCCTTGTTGGCAGCCGACCCCGTGAAGGATCGTGCTGCCAGGTTCTATTGGCGTGCTTTGCCAGAGCTTTGGGCTTATGCGGCGAACCGAATTGGGGAAGTCACTGGCACCCTGGTTGACATCGATCGCGCGATGACTTCAGGGTTCAACTGGACGCTCGGACCCTTTGCCATGTGGGACGCCGCCGGGGTTTCTGTGACTGTCGAAAAGATGCGAGCGGCGGGGGAGCCCGTTCCGGCGGCTGCGGAAAAGCTTTTGGCTGCGGGCGGTACGTCCTGGTACCGCGCTGATGGCACGGAATACTTCGATGTGCAGGCGAATGGGTATCTGCCGGTGCTACAAAATCCGGAACTGGATCCGGTAGCCAGCTACAAGCGGCCCGGCAGCAACCGGAGCCAGGGAGTCTTCGCCGAAAACCCCGGCATCTCCCTGGTGGATGTAGGCGAGGGAATCGGCTGCTTCGAGTTCCATTCCAAGATGAATGCGCTGGGCAATGACATCGTGTCGTTCCTGCTAAAGACGCTCGAGCCCGGCAGCCCGGCAATACGCAACTTTGACGGCTTCATTATCACCAGCGACGCAGAGAACTTTACCGTTGGCGCCAACCTCATGCAATTGCTGCTGGCTATACAGGATGAGGAGTGGGACGAGATCGACCTGAGCATCCGCCAGTTTCAGAACATGACGCAGGCGATCAAGTTTTGTCCTCGCCCGGTGGTAGCTGCACCCTTCGGTCTCTGCCTGGGCGGGGGAACCGAGCTTTCCATGCATGCCGCTCTGCGCCAGCCGCACCTGGAACTCTATGCCGGACTGGTGGAGACTGGTGTCGGTCTGATTCCCGGCGGCGGCGGTTGCAAAGAGATGCTGCTCCGCGCCCTGGCCGCGGCGGATGCGGTACGCGTCGATTCCCGCGGCGCCTCTGTGGAAGTGGTGGAAACCCTCAAGGACGTTTTCGAAACCATCGCCCTGGCCAAAGTCTCTACTTCTGCGATGGAGGCACGTACGCTGCGCATCCTCGACGATATTGATTCCATCTCGATGAATCGCAGCCGCCTGGTGAGCGACGCTCGCGCCCAGGCACTGCGCCTGGTACGCGCCGGCTACACCGCCCCGGTGATGAGAACCAATATCCGGGCTCCCGGCGATACCATGCAGGCAACGCTCCGGCTCGGTATCTACCTGATGCGGGAGGGAGCTTACATCAGCGAACATGACGCGAAGGTGGCCACCCACGTAGCCCGCGTGCTGAGCGGCGGGGATGTCACCCCGGGAACCCTGCTCAGCGAACCGATGCTTCTCGACCTGGAGCGTGAGGCGTTCCTCTCGCTGTGCGGCGAAGGGAAGACGGTTGAGCGAATCCAGTTCACGCTGAAAACTGGCAAACCCCTGCGTAATTAACAGTTGAAGGATCAGGCCCGGTTATGAGAGAAGCAGTCGTAGTGAGCGCAGTGCGTACCGCCGTGGGCAAAGCGCCCAACGGGACACTGCGCTTTACGCGTCCGGATGACCTGGGTGCGGCGGCGGTGCAGGGGGCGATGGAGCGAGTGCCCACGCTGGACCCGAAAGAGATTGAAGACGTGATTATCGGTTGCGCCATGCCTGAAGCAGAGCAGGGCATGAATGTGGCGCGGCTGATCTCGTTGCGTGCCGGCCTGCCGGTCGAAGCCGCCGCCATGACGGTCAATCGCTATTGCGCCTCCGGTTTGCAGACGGTGGCGCTGGCGGCAGAGAGGATTCGTGGCGGCGGGGCAGAGGTCATCGTGGCCGGTGGAACTGAATCAATGTCTTACCTGCCCATGGGTGGCAATAAGATCGCCGTCAACCCATGGCTGATGGATCATCATCCTGCGGCTTACATGTCGATGGGGCTTACTGCCGAGCGGGTCGCCAGGCATTACGAGATCTCTCGGGAAGAGTCGGATCAGTTCGCCCTGGCCAGCCACCAGAAGGCGCTTGCCGCTATCGCCGCCGGGCGCTTCGATGATGAGATCGTGCCCGTGGCGGTGGCGAGCACGGTGCCCGGTGCAAATGGAAGGCCGGAGAAGCAGGAGAAGACCTTTCGTGTGGATGAAGGTCCGCGGACCGATACTTCCATGGAGGCGCTGAGCAAACTGAGAGCCGTCTTTCATGCCAGTGGCGTGGTCACTGCGGGCAACAGTTCGCAAATGTCCGATGGTGCGGCGGCCGCTGTGGTCATGTCCAGTACCCGCGCAAAGGAGATCGGCGCGACGCCGTTGGTGCGCTTCGTTTCTTTCGCTTACGCGGGGTGCCTGCCGGAAGAGATGGGCATCGGTCCGGTCTATGCCATTCCCAAGGCTCTCAAATTGGCTGGCCTCACGCTTGAGGAGATTGACCTGATCGAATTGAACGAGGCATTCGCCGCCCAATCACTGGCCGTGATCAAGACCCTGCATATGGATCCGGCACGCGTCAACGTCAATGGAGGCGCCATCGCGCTGGGGCACCCCCTCGGCTGCACGGGCGCAAAACTCATGGCCAGCCTGATCCGCGAAATGCCACGGCGCAAAGCCAGGTACGGCCTGGTGACGATGTGCGTCGGCGGCGGCCAGGGCGCGGCCGGCATCTTCGAGAACTTGCAGAACTAAGCAGTGTCTACCAATGAGGGAACGGAATGACGACTGACACTCTCACCCATGCAGTAAAGCGCGTCACCGGGGGCAGCTTCCTCATCGAAGATCTGGCGCCAGAAGACATCTTCACGCTGGAAGACCTGACGACGGAACAGAAGCAGATTGCCGAGATGACGGCTGATTTTGCGGAGGAGAAAATCCTGCCGCAAGTGCAGGCCATCGAGGGGAAAAACCTGGGGGTAAGCCGCCAGCTCATGCGCGAGCTTGGGGAACTCGGTTTGCTCGGCGTAGATGTTCCTGAGGAGTACGGCGGCCTCGACCTGAACAAGGTCACTTCCGCCCTGGTTTCGCAAAACCTGAGCGTCATGGGTAGTTTTTCTGTCACCTTCAGCGCACACGTCACCATCGGCACCTTACCGCTGGTTTGGTACGGAACCGCACAGCAGAAAGAGAAGTATCTGCCCCGGCTGGCGAGCGGCGAATGGATTGCCGCGTACGCGTTGTCAGAGTCGTCAGCGGGTTCAGATGCCATGAACATCCGCACCCGCGCCACGCTCACGCCCGATGGGCAACACTACCTGCTGAATGGCGATAAGATGTGGATTTCCAATGCCGGCATCGCCGATCTCTTTACCGTGTTTGCCAAGATCGATGGCCAGCAGTTCTCGGCTTTCCTGGTAGAAGCAACCAGCCCGGGGCTCACTATCGGTGCGGAAGAACATAAGCTGGGCATTCGCGGTTCGTCCACCTGCCCCGTCATCCTTACTGATTGCAAGGTGCCGGCCGGGAACTTGCTGGGCACGGCCGGCAAAGGGCACCACATCGCCTTCAATATCTTGAATGTGGGCCGCTACAAATTGGCTGTCAGCGCGATTGGCGGCGCGCGCCACTCGTTGCGCGACGGTATCCGCTATGCAAGGGAGCGAATCGCCTTCGGTAAGCCCATCACTTCTTTCGGCCTGGTGCAGGAGAAAATCGCCGAGAGTGCTGCCTGCATTTATGTTACCGAAGCGATGCTATACCGCGTCGTGGGCGCAATCGACGCGGCTCTTGCTGAGCTCGACAAACACTCGCCGACATACAGCCAGGATGTGCAGAAGCGGATAGAAGAATTTGCGGTGGAGTGTTCGATACTGAAGTTCTTCGGATCGGAAATGCTGGAGCGCGTCGTGGACCATACGCTACAAATCCATGGCGGTTACGGATATGTGGAAGAGTACCCGGTGGAGCGAGCCTACCGCGATGCGCGAATCAACCGCATCTTTGAAGGCACAAACGAAATCAATCGGCTCATCACCACCGGCTGGATGATCAAGCGTGCGCTGCAGGGTACGTTGCCGTTGCTGCCGGCGATTCAAAAAGTAATGGATGAGGTGATGGCCGGACCGGCGGCGCGAGCAAATTACGACGGACCGTTAGCCGGAGAACGGGCTCTGCTGGCCAGCGCAAAGAAGATTTCGTTGTTCTGCTCTGGGGCTGCTTCGCAAAAATTTGGCAACGATCTGGCTGAGCAGCAAGAGGTGATGGGTGCATTAGCGGATATCCTCAGCGAGGTACTCGCGCTGGAGTCGGCCATTCTACGTACAGAAAAGATGGGCAGTGCAGATTCCATGCCGGTCAAGCTAACCAGGTACTATGCCGCGCGTTCTTTCCGCATCGTTGCCGGCGCTGCGGAGCGCGTACTCGGCGCGGTGGCGGAAGGGGATACGCTGCGCACGCAAATGACAATCCTCCGCCGCTTTTTGAAACACGAGCCGGTCAACGCAGTGGCCATCGGGCGTGAGATTTCTGCCGCGATGGTCCTGGCGGGGCGCTACAAGATCTAGATCGGGCCAGGAAGGGAAGAGCTGTGCGCATATTGACGTTTGTTCGCCAGGTTCTGGATGCGGAGGAGACCATTTCCGTCGCCGCCGGGGCGGTTGTGGTCGATGGCCACAAGCTGGTGATGGACACGATGGACGAGTACGGAGTCGAAGAGGGTTTACGCCTGCGGGAAGCAGGCGCAGCCGCCGAGGTGATTGTACTGGCGGTCGGCCCCGCCCGTTACGAAGAGGCATTGCGCACGGCTCTGGCGATGGGCGCCGACCGTGCCATCCTGGTGGAAACGGACCAATGCCTCGATGTGATCGCGGTCAGCAGTGTCGTCGCCCAGGTTGCGAAGAGTGAGCAGGTGGATCTTGTCTTCTGCGGCGGTCAGCAGGCCGACTGGGACAGCCACGCTCTGGGGCCGGCCACGGCAGAGCGGCTCAATTGGCCGCAAGCTACCTGGACGAATGCGCTGGCTGTGCAGAGCGGCATGTTGAGCGGCAAGCACGACGTAGACAGCGGCAGCGAATCGTTCTCGATGGCGCTGCCCGCTGTCATCACGACACAACAGGGATTGAACGAACCTCGTTATCCCACACTCACAAACATCATGAAGTCGAAGAAGAAAGAATTGCGGCGCGTGCCTCTCGAAAGCTTCGGGGTGACGGCCAGGTTGAAAGTGATCGGTGCTGAGGTGCAGGTGCGCGAGCGGCGTCGCACCATGATCGACGGCAAAGACGTACCCGCCGCTGCTACAAAACTCGTCGACCTGCTCCGCAACGAGGCGAAAGTCATCGTATGATTCTCGTCATCGCGGAACATACCGGCGGGAAACTGAGCAAGAGCTCCCGTGAGATGGTGACAGCAGCACGTGCCCTGGGCCGCGAAGGTCCGGTTACGATGGTTGTTCTTGGGTCTGGCATCGCCTCAGTGGCGGAGCAGGCAGCGCTGCTGGCAGACCAGGTGCTGGTCGCCGACATACCGGAGCTCGCGCAATTCGATGCGGAAGTGTGGTCGGCGGCGGTGGCTCAAATTGCACGCGAAGGGGAGGCACATACCGTGCTGATTGGCGGCAGCCGCAGCGGGCGCGCCTACAGCCCTCGGGTGGCCATCAAGCTGGACGCACCCCTGATTGAAGATGCGATTAGTCTGTCTGATGTTCACGGTGCACTGCGCGCCAGCCACTACACAGCGCTGGCCCGCGTTACGGAGACGGTAGAAGCCGCTGGCCCGGTCGTGGTCGCTACGGTAAAGCCGGGTTCCTTTGAGCCGGCGCAGCCTGGTGGCGTGCCGGCGGAGCAATACGACGTCGATCTTGCCCCGGTGCCTCGTCGCGTTACAGTGACCGGCAAAACGGAAGACCGTAGCAACCGTGTTGCCCTGGCCGATGCGGATGTGATTGTCGCCGGTGGACGCGGGGTAGGCAGCCCGGAAGGTTTCACCCAAACAGTAGAAGCACTGGCAGACCAACTGGGTGCGGCCGTGGGCGCCACCCGTGCGGTGGTCGATGCCGGCTGGCGCCCCTACGCAGAACAAGTGGGCCAAACCGGCAAGACGGTGCAGCCGAAGGCGTACATTGCGATTGGCATTTCGGGCGCGGTGCAGCACCTTTCTGGTATGAACAAAAGCAAGTTCATCGTAGCCATCAACAAAGATGCAGACGCGCCCATTTTCAAAATAGCGGACTATGGCGTGGTCGGCGACGTGGCGGAAATCGTGCCTGCCATGATTGCTGCCTTGCGTAAATAGTCCCGTGACTGGATCCAAAGCATTTCACGTCCCGCAAAAAAAATCGATTGTAGGCAGGTGAAGGCAGATGCTCCCGACCGCGCATAAGATAGCTTTTCTGCTGTTTGCTGCGCTCACCTGCTCCATTGGCGTCTACGGCTTCTATCGGGTTTATCTTCGAATCCGAGCTGGTCGTGATGACACCGAGCCCCACTTCGATCATCTTCCGAAGAGACTCTGGCACGCGCTGGCCACCACGCTGAGCCAGAGCCGCACCTTCCGCAAGCGGCCTGTTGTGAGTGCGTTCCACTCCTTCGTCTTCTACGGCTTCGTGGCGTATCTGCTGGTAAACCTGGTGGACGCCGTGGAAGGGTACATCCCGTTAAGGGTTGCCTCGGATCACTGGCCGGGCGCGCTCTATAACCTGACGGCAGACTTGCTCAGCGCGCTGGTGATCATTGGCGTGCTAGCCCTTGTGCTGCGGCGCTTCTTTTCGCCCAGCCGGTCTGACTTCGCTTTCAACCAGCGAACGCTGCTTCATCCTGACGTCAACCGTGGTTCCATTCGTCGCGATTCACTCGTCGTTTCTGCATTCATCGTGTTCCATGTCGGTAGCCGAGCGCTCGGGGCCGGAGCAAAGCTCGCCGTTGCCGGTCAGGATCGCTTCCAGCCGTTTGCCAGTCTCATCGCACGCGCGATTCATCCTGGGGCCGCCCATGGATTGCAGATCTTCGGGTACTGGGGAGCGCTCGGCAGCGTCCTGGCCTTCCTGATGTATTTTCCCTTTTCCAAGCACATCCACATCTTCATGGCCCCTGCCAAATACCTGGTGGCGCGCACTGCTTCGTCAGGCGTGCTGCCGCCCATCAATATTGATCTTGAGTCTGAAGATTTAAAAGCGGGTGCAAACAAGCTGGAAGACCTTGTGTGGCCGCGTCTGCTCGATGCGTATGCGTGTATCCAGTGCAACCGCTGTCAGGATGCCTGCCCAGCCACCGCTACTGGCAAGTCCCTGAGCCCCTCGGCACTCGAGATCAACAAGCGCATGGAACTGAACGCGCTCGCCCGGCGCCAGCCAGGGTTCGAAAAAGGAGAAGCGAGCCCGCACCCCCTGCTTGCTTTTGCTCTCTCGCCCGAGGCTGCGTGGGCATGTACGACGTGTGGCGCGTGCCTCGAGGTTTGCCCGGTGCAGGATGAGCCCATGCTTGACATCATCGACATACGCCGCCACCAGGTGATGATGCAGGGCGAGTTCCCTCACCAATTGCAAGCCGCCTTTCGCAAGATGGAGCGAACCAAAAACCCCTGGGGCATCGGCCATGAGAAGCGCATGGAATGGGCAGAGGGGCTCAACGTAAAAACGATTGAGGAGCATCCACAACCGGATGTTCTTTACTGGGTTGGCTGCGCCGCCAGCTACGATCCACAATCGCAGAAAACTGCGCGCGCACTTGTCCAACTGCTCGATCACGCCGGGGTCGATTTCGCGGTACTGGGAAAGCGGGAGTGTTGTACCGGTGACAGCGCGCGCCGTGCCGGCAATGAGCTTCTGTATCAGCAACTCGCGGGTGAGAACATTAGCACTCTGCAGCAGGTGAAACCGAAGCTGATCGTGGCCAGTTGTCCGCATTGCATGAACGCGATTGGCAAAGAATACCGGCAGCTTGGCGGCCACTTCGAGGTAGTTCACCATACTGAGTACCTGGCAGAGCTTGTAACTCAAGGCAAGCTACAAACCGATGCCGCACCGGCGACCCTGGCCTTTCACGATCCCTGCTATCTCGGCCGCCATAACGGCATCTACGATGCGCCCCGGAACTTGTTGCAAGTACTCAGCAACGATGTGCGCGAACTTGATCGCAACCGCGAGTCTTCCTTTTGCTGCGGAGCGGGTGGCGCGCAGTTCTGGAAGGAAGAAGAACCAGGCACAGAGAGAATCTCTGACAACCGTTATCGCGAAGCGCAGAAGAAGCTTGCGGGCGCAGAAAACAAGGTCCTGGCCGTGGGCTGTCCCTTTTGCAAAAGCATGTTGGAGAGTACCCCGGGCAAGCAGGAGGGCGACGGGGTGGCCGTGAAAGATGTTGCTGAGCTGCTGCTCGAAGGCGTCCAAAGAAAGCTTGGCATCTTCGCTGGTCCGAGCGGTAACCACTCTTCTGGAACGCCAGCAGCAGCAATTCAGGAGGCCGCGGCCGAGCCATCAGCTATAGAAACCGTAGCCGTTGCTGACCCACAGCAGGCCGGCCCGGCAGAACCGCCGCGTGAGCGTAAGAAGTGGGTTCCCAGGCAGCCCACGCCGGAGCCACCCGCGGTCGTGGAAGCAAGTACACTGCCGCCGAAGCGAAACAGCTGGGTGCCCAGGCCGCCTGCGACTCCCGAAACAAGGGCGGAGGAGGAGCGCAAACCGGAATAACTGCCAATTAATGCTGCGGCGTTCGCTTTATGGGCTTTGCCCAGATACGGGCCCCGCCTTTAAACGCATTCTCATTGCTGCCGCGTAGGATGCCCTTCGGCAGCGTCTTGATCACGTCCACGTTGCCGCCCCCTAATACTACATAGTCCGCATCCATGGCAGCTTGCAGCAGCGCGCACACCTTCAGCACTTCCCCCGTCCATTTCTTTTTGCCAGCCTTCTCCAGCCCGGCAACGCCAAGCACATCCTCGTAGGTCTTTTTGCCTTTATAAGGCAGGTGCGCTAGTTCCATCGGTTGCACAATGCCTTCCACCACCATTGCGGAGCCCAGGCCAGTGCCCAGGCCCAGGAACAGCATGCGGCCGCCGTCATAACTGCCCATGGCCTGCATGGCGGCATCATTCCAGATCTTCAGCGGTTTCCTGAAAGCCTTCTGATAGTCAAAGCCTACCCAGCCCGGCGCCAGGTTCTGCGGTTCATGCACTGGCTTGTCATGCACGACCACGCCCGGGTAGCCAATGGAAACACGATCATACTGCCAATCTTTGCTGGCCTTCTTTACCTCGGTCAGCATGAGCGCCGGTGACATCTTTGGCCCGGACTTGAACTTCACTGGAAGCTTCTGCTGGGCCATCTTGATTTTTATGTGCGTTCCACCAATATCCACAACCAGTACGTTCAATTTGCCTCCAGGCACTGCATGCAAAGAATTTGCCCGACCCATTCAGGCGCGGAGAAACTGCAACAAGCCCGCATTGAAATCTGCAGGTGCCTCGATGTTCGATAGATGGGCGGCATTGAGTTCAAGGGTTTCAGCGCGCGCAATGGAAGTCGCCAGAGAGTGTCCATCCTCAGCTGGTATGACCGGATCGTGACTGCCGAGCACCACCATGGTGAGTATGGAAATCCTCTTCACCTCCTCACGCTGATCCATATCCCGCAAAGCTGCGCAGCTTGCCACGTAGCCTTCGCTATTCGTCGCCATGAGCATAGCGGCAGTCCGGGCAAACTCGTCCGGGGAATCAAGGTGAAACCGCGGGGTAAACCAACGCCCGAGGTTCGCCGGAGCAATCGCAGCGATTCCCTCCCGCCGCACGGTCGCGATGCGCTCGTTCCATGAGGCCGCGGTGCCGATCTTTGCGGCGGTGTTGCACAATATGAGCCGCTTTAGCCGATTGGGCGCGTGCACACCCAGCCACTGCCCGACCGCGCCCCCCATCGATAACCCGCAGAAGTGAACTTGTGCGATGCCCAGGCCATCCAGTAACCCGAGCACATCGCCGGACAATTGCTCAACGCTGTAGGGGAAGGGCGGCACCGCGGACTCACCGTGGCCTCGGCTGTCATAACGCAGGATGGAAAATCGCTCACCCAGTGCTTCCATTTGCCCAGACCACATCGACAGGTTGGCGCCCAGCGAATGAGAGAACAAAAGCACATCGGCGCCGGGCAGGGTTGCGAGTTCATAGTGGATGCGCACGTCCGGCAGATCAAGAAAGGCCATCGGCTTATCCTTCTTCGAGAGGTAGTGTGGGAGAGGTTGTGTGGCAGTCTACCTGGCGAAGAAGCGGTAGTGGATGCTCCAACTCTTCGTGTCTCCGGGCGCGACGTTGACGTGAATGTAGGCTTCCGGGCACAGGGTGGTGCGGATCGACCAATAGTTCATCATCGAGATAGGCGAGTCGGAAGTCTGCTCGACACCAACCCCGGTGGTGCGGTTCTCCACCGTGAAGTCGTAATCCGAAGGGCTGTTCGAATACCCTTCGAGGTAGCTGGCCACGCTTTGCCGATTTTGCAATTCTTCGAGATAGACCAGGTCTTTGCCGTCGATCTTCGCTCGCGGCCCAATCTCCTGCTTGGCTGTCGGCGTGAAAGCGAAATGTACACCCAGGTCCGGACCGGTCGGCACTGCGTCCAGCATGTAGAAGTCGTGGTCATAGACCTGCGAATCGATGTCCAGTTTGCCGATGTTCTTCATGTGGTGTTCGAGCGTGAGAATCGGCTGGTGCTTGTCCAGCCTCAAAGTCTTTTCGTAGACATACGCGTAGCCCGAGGGCGACTGCAGGCGATGGGTAAAGGTGACCTCGGTCTTCTTTACCCGCACTGACCATTTGCCGCCATCGATGATGGGGTAGGCAGCGCCAAACCGGTAGGGCGTCTCGTCCACCTTGCGCAACATGCCTACACCCGGCTTGAGGAAAGCTTCGCCGGGCTTGGCTTCGTTGTAGTGAATGGAACTAAGACCGTCGGCGGACCGGAATTCTTCGACCGGGCCAGTGATGGCATCGTTGATCATCGGATCGTAGTGATTGAACCACACGCCGAAATAGGTATGGCCCTTGTAGGTGAGACAGGCAACGACCCCGGACCAGTCAAAACGTGTGGACCGGTAATATCCTTTTTGCGGGTCGGGCAAATAAACCACGGCCTGGGTAGTTCCATTGGTAAGTATGGCTTTGGGGAAGGCGCTGTTCATCGATGCGGCGCAAGGCGCGGTGGCGTTTTGCACCTTTTGTGCCGGGGCGGTCAGGGTCGCCAATGCAGATAAAAGTAAGGTGAGCAAAATCAATTGTCTTGCGTTTGTCTGCAATGCCATCTCCTCGTGAAGAACGATTGTTTCATGGGTGGTGAAAACGAAGGGGCTGCGAGCCGCACAAAGGAACGCGGACGTGCCCACAACGAGGGACCCACAACAAGCCGCCTGATCGTCCTGCGCATGAATAGACGGTCAAACTGCTTCCGCTAGCGCCCTATCTTTCAATGCTTTCATGTAAGCGAATCCGTAGGCTTGTTCGGGATAATGTCCACCCACCACGTCTGGCGTGTGGTCAAGAATGACAATGCCGTCGAACTTCACCTCTACCAGCGCTTTCATGATCTTGGACATGTCGTAGTAGCCATTGTCCATGAAGGTTTCGACGAAGTGAGGCAAGGGTGCACTGACGTTGCGGAAGTGAATCTTCCAGATTTTGTCTGGCCCGAAGTAGCGGATCATCTCCGCCGGATCTTTATGCATGAGCGCAGGGCCGCCCTCGTTCCAGCATCCGCAACATAAGCAGATGCCCACGTTCGGACTGTTGGCAATTTCCATGGCGCGTTTGTAGCCTTCGAAGTTGCTAAAGATGCAGCGCGGCACGCCGGCCAGGATAGGCTCGGGTGGATCGTCCGGGTGGATGCCGATGCGCACGTTGTTTGCTTCCGCTACCGGGGCGACCTGCTTGATGAAGTAGGTGTAGTTATCCCAGATCTCTTCTTTCGAAAACACGCGACCGTGGGAGAGCGGCTCGTAAAACTTCTTGTCCGCCCAGACGCCTACCTTGTTGGGACTCGCCATGTCGAATTCGCGGGCCGAGGCGCCGCGGATGGTGGCTCGGCCGCTGCTCCAGATGCCGTTGCCCATGTGCGCGTATGTGGTGTAGTAGATGCCGGCCTGGCCCAGGTTGCGGAGGTATTGTTTGTAGTCTTCGATTTTCTGGTCACGTCCCGGCAGGTTCAGTGTGACCTCGGGCATGTTGTGCACGCTGGTGTTGCCGATGTTCCA
This sequence comes from uncultured Acetobacteraceae bacterium, assembly GCA_964657465.1. Taxonomy (GTDB): domain Bacteria; phylum Acidobacteriota; class Terriglobia; order Terriglobales; family Acidobacteriaceae; genus PALSA-350. Next base: position 20,353 of record CAZZVD010000018.1, read on the forward strand.
TACCGTGATGCCAGCGTCAGCGTACCGCTTCTTGATCTGCAGAAACCCTTCCGCGGTTCTGAGGTCAGGGGTAGAGCCAACGCTGACATATTCCGCGCCCATTTGCTTCAGGAAGAGCAGTTCTTCGTCGGTCGGTTTGGCCGAGGCTTGCGCGCATAGCTTGATGCCCGGGCCATTGGGGTGAACGCTCGCCGCTGCCGTACGGGGGCTAGTAAGTATGCCGGTGGACGTGAGCGCACTGCCCACTGCCAATTTGAGGAACTCCCGGCGATCGGGGCCGGCGGCGGTTGGGTCGGAGGATGTCGTGTCTGGCTTAGAGGTTCCCATGTGACCTGTTCCTTGAAGAAGTCTGCAGGTCGGGATTATAGCTGCCGGCAACGGAGCCTGCAGAGTTTCCGAAGTTTCTGCCGCTGGCGACTGGTCGAGATGTGGTCCACTCAAGCCAAACACGGCTTGAATGGGGTACATCTCGACCAGTCGCCAGCGCCCTCTGTCTATTTCCCTGCAGCTCACGCCCGGGCCCGCACACCCGCCGTGACCCTTTACTTCAGGTGGATGGTAATGCCAGAAGAAATCCGTAAGAGGTTCTGATCGTTGCCAGCCAGGTTCGGCAGCCGCGTATACCCGTAGTCCGCCTGGATCACGCGAAACGAAAGATGGCGCCGGTACTTGTAATCGAGACCGACCCCTGCCAGCAGTGCAATCGAATTCGCCGTGGGTTGAATAAACCCCTGCTTGTCAGGGAAGGCCGAGTCAAAGCCGTGCGCCATACCGGCCAGGGCCTGCACGAAAGGTTTGAAATAGTAGAACCGTTCGCCGCCCACGCGGTAGTTGAGGCGTATGCCCCCGGTGGCCATGATCATCGAAAAGGGTTGACCCGTATTCAGGATTTGGCCCGTGTGGGTCGCGGTCACATCCACTACCGTGGTGAAGGCTTCATAGGTGCGAAAGTTGCCTTCAGCGCTCACGCCGTTCATGAAGAAGCAGCCGCAATGTCCGGGCGGCGCATTCACCTCAGTGGGGCTGTAGGCAAACGAAATCTCGGCTCGTGGCAGGCCGAAATCTCTGCCCGCCGGCGTGGTCACCTGCGCGTGCGCGCCACTCGCGCCGATCATGGTTCCTACAAGCAGTAACGCTACAGATCTGAACATGCTGTCTCCACAACCCGCGCCAACGCGTTTACTGAATCGCAAGGGGCACCTTCGTTGAGCGCTGGAGAGTGCCCTCAGTCGCCGTCACAGTGATAGCAAAGGGCACCTTGCGCGCGGCGAACAACCCTGCGCCTGCACAACCGCTCAGCCCCACAATGGCAGCCAGGCTAAGCACCGCCAGTACCAGCGCACCCAGTGAATGAGGGCACTGTCGTAGCCGCTTGCGCACTGCCTTGCTGCCAAATAGGGGCAGCAGCAGCCCGAGAGCGAGCGGCAATGGCTCGAACGGTGACGGTGGCGCCTCATTCAAAGCGCTTTTTGCCGTCTCTACCGTCATCTTGATCTGCGCGGTTTTGCTTCCGGCGGCAAGCGTCACCGGCGAAAAGCTGGCCACAGCGCCCACCGGCAAACCCGCGGCCGTAAAGCTTACGTTGTACAAAAAGGCGGTAGCCACCTGGGGCGTTACCTGCAGCGTATATACCACCGTGGTGCCCGGCAGGATGGTCGTATTGTTGTTGCCCACCCGGGTGATCATCAGCTCGTCAATCGTTACCTTAACGGTATTCGAAGCACTGGCTAGATAGTTGGCATCTCCCGCGAAGCTGGCGGTAATCACGTGCACGCCCGGGCCTATGCTGATAGTGCTGAACACTGCCTGCCCGTTCGGGCCCATGGGAGCAGTCCCAAGTTGGGTGTTCACGCTCTCGTCGAAGAAAGTTACGGTGCCCGTCGGCTGCGCAGAGGGGGTTCCCACCGAGGTGACCGCCAGTTGCGCGGTCAGGGTCACCGGCATGGTGAGCATTTGCTCGATGGGGTTGGCCGTGAGGGTCAGCGTTGTGGGCACCACCTGGCCTTCGAGCGGCACAGTCGACGATGTGCTGGGCGCGAACGAGGTGTTGCCGGGGTACATGGCGTCGACATAATGCGTGCCGGTGCCGGCGATGGTCACCCCATTGGCGGTTGCGGTCGAGGTCTGGGTAAACACGTTTAGCAGAATGGTGGCGTTGAAGTCGGCCAGATTCGGAATGGCGAGGTCGGTGGTTCCGTCCTCATTGAAGTCGGCAACCGCCAGATCATTCGGAGAGTTCCCTAACTGGATCGGCACACCGGCCGGAGTGAACGCGCCTTTTCCATCGCCGAAGAGGATCGTCAGTGTCTGCGTTCCCGGCTGTTCGATCTGGCCATAGTTATCTACCGCAAGGTCGAGCTTGCCGTCCTGATTGAAATCGGCCGTGGCCAACGCGAATGGGTCGACTCCCACGACAATCGGCGATCCGGACGATTGCGAGAAGGTACCATCCCCGTTGCCCAGCATGACGACAACATCACCCGATGTGCTCGGCAACAGGGGCGTGAAGTTGGCCACGGCCAGGTCGACGACGCCGTCGCCGTTAAAATCCGCGGCCACCACCGGACCAGGGTTATAGCTCAGCGAAGAGATGGGAGAGCCAGGAGCCTCATTAAACGTTCCATCGCCATTGCCGAGCAGGATGCTCAACGTGCTGTCATTCTGGTTGGTGGCAGCCACGTCCATGGAGCCATCCCCGTTGTAATCCGCCACGGCCAGAAAGAAAGGGAATCCTCCCACGGTAACGGGGGAGCCACTCGCCGCAGCGAAGGTGCCGTCTCCGTTGCCCAAAAGAATGCTGAGCGTGTTGTCTTTCGCATTGGCGACCACCAGGTCGAGCAGGCCATCCTTATTGAAGTCTGCGATTTTTACCGCCTCGGGGAAAGTGCCGACGGTGATGGGTGAGCCGGCGGCTGGGCTAAAGGTCGCGTCGCCATGACCCAACAACACGATGACGGTATTGTCGCCGCCACTGGTGACCGCCAGGTCAGCGTGGCCATCACCGTTCAGGTCGCCCACCGCAATGCCACAATTCGAAGGCTGGTCCTGCAGGATGCAGTCGCTGCTACCTACCCCGCTGATTGTCGGGCCTGGGGTGAAAGTGCCGTCGCCTTTTCCCAGATAAACAGTCACTGTGTTGTCATAGGCGTTGAGGATAGCCAGGTCTGGCCGGCCGTCGCCGTTAAAGTCGCCGACACCGGCGACTGTGGGCTGGTTGCCTGCCGGGATAGGTGATCCCGGAGCGGGCACGAAGTTCTCAGCAAACGCCGGTGCTCCCAGCGGAGCCGTGGCCAGCACAGAGTTCCCGGTAGTCGTGTCTTGAAACGACACGGTGCCTGCAAGTACCGGCGGATGGTTTGCATAGCCCACCACCGTCGCCGTCAAGCTGTAACCGCTGGGGTTGCCGCTGGCCGTGATCGCGGTCGTCGTTGGGTACAGACCCGTCACGGTGACGGTTTGCGCTGCTGACGTGCTGCTCGATGCGGTCGTGGTCGCGGCGAAGACGGCCTTGTAGTTGTGTACGCCGATAGCAGGGATGAATTTGATTTGCGCAGTGCCGGCAATCAGCTGTGCTTTGCCAACCACGGCTGCATCTTCGCAGAACGGGGCTGACGCATCGCAGAAGGTCACCGAGCCGATGCTCACCGCCGACCCCCCGGCCGTGACAGAAGCATAGAGAATTAGCGGCGCGGGTGAGACCACGGTCGGGGATGAAGTGGTGAGCGTGGTCGACGTTGCGACGGCAGCTGCTCGCGGCAGGGTGATCGCCATCATCAGCAGGCCAGGTAACACCAACAACAGGCTTCTGCTGACACGGCTCCTGCAGGCAGAGTAGGGCAGGGTATTCCACATACGAGAGACCTCGGTTTGCACACACAACTCTTCAGTTAAAACCCGATGCTAAGCATGGATTGCTGCACATCGCGATCCAGGCAATAAGCCTGGCATGCAGTCCGGGCTTTCGCTTGCAAAAGCTCTCTGCTGCACGCGAAACAGATCGTATATGAAACAGGACTTGATACTGGATACCCAATTTGGAACAGATGACGCGACGTTGGGTTACACCCGAATAACATTACTGGTATGGTTCCTTTGGTTTAGCAAAGACGCACTCATCGATCCAGCCAGGCTTAACTGGATGCCGGCGCCAGGCGTCCTTTTCTCGCACAGCATGCCATTGCAAAATCAGGGATGCCCCGAGATAGGCAGGATTGTTTGTCGTCAAGAAACAGCTGAGTCCCTTATCGGCCGCGGCGCGGCGATTCATCTGCGGTCAACCCGGTTACCAGGCAGAGCCGGTGCAGCTACAACTTTCGTGGCTTGCTTTGGCAGCGACGGCTTTCCGCACGCAAAACGAGCCCGGTGGCCCGGGCTCGCTGTTATAGCTGCGCTGGTCCAGCTCCAGCCTTACACCATCGTGACTTTGCCCGTACCGATGTCGTACATCGCCGCCCGGATCGTCAGCTTTTTTTGTTTCATCAGGTCTGCCAGTACCGGTGAAGCTTCCTTCAGAACCGAAGCTTGCAGCAGAGCATTCTTATGACTGGCCGTTTGCAAATCACCGCCGGCTCCCTGGGTAGCCGGATAAATATATTGGTAAAGCGTGCTGATCTGCCCGGGCACGGCTTTGGCGGCAATGGTTGCTTTCACTGCGCCGCAGTTGGTGTGGCCCAGTACCAGGATAGCCTTCACTCCGAGCACGGCTGCACCGTACTCCAGGCTGGCGATTGTATCCGAAGCTGCTACATTACCGGCAACCCGCACGACAAACAAATGTCCGATGCTCTGATCGAATACGAGCTCTACCGGGACGCGCGAGTCCGCACACGAAAGTACAGCCGCAAAGGGCTCTTGGAGTTCTTCAGAATGAGCTTTCAATATGTCCAGATCTTCACGAAACGACACCAGATCCTGGGCCACAAACCGCTTGTTTCCCTCCACCAGCAGACTCATAGCTGCTTCGGGAGTCTCGGGCCTCTGAATCGGTGCGCGCGGTGACTGGTACATGCCTTCTGCGGTTCGGGCAGTGAGCCCGGCCAGGCCCAATGCCATCAGCTTGAGAACGCCTCGGCGTTCATTACCTGGTCTACCAGCCATAGTTCTTCCTCCGGCAAGTCTTCTGAATGTTGAGACAACAGTAGTCTCTTCGGCGCCTGCGTAACAGTAGATATTTGCGTCAGCGTTCGTGCTGTCGCGCCGGCGGCACCCATCCTTCGCTACACTTGCGTATGCAAATGCCCGCGCTTGCTGTGCGAGCAGGTGCAAATGGAGCGATTGTGGAGAAGAAGTTATTAGTCGTGGGTAGTATCAACATCGACCTGGTAGCCTGCGTCAGGCGCCTGCCTGCGCCGGGCGAAACGATACTTGGCAGCACGTTCGAAGCCTTCAACGGCGGCAAGGGCGCCAACCAGGCAGTCGCAGTCGCCAAGCTGGGCGCACCGATCGCGATGATCGGTTTGCTGGGCACCGATCTTTTTACTGAACGGCTGCTTTCCGGGTTGCAGGATGCGGGCGTCGACACGGTGGCCGTGCAGAAGGTTCCCGGCCCTTGCGGCGTGGCGCAGATCTCCACGGCCGACAATGGAGAGAACTGCATCATCGTCATCTCGGGTGCAAACCACGAGCTCTCACCCTCTTATCTTGATGCCCACCACGCCGCCATTGCGCAGGCCAGCATGATCCTGGTGCAGTTGGAGACACCTATGGAATCCGTCCTGCGTCTTGCCGAGCAGGCTGGTGAAGCCGGGGTGCCGCTCATGCTCGACCCTGCTCCCGCGGTGCCCTTACCCGAAGCACTGCTCAAGCGCACTACCTGGCTCACGCCAAACGAGACGGAAGCGCGCATACTGCTGGGTGGGTTGCAACTGGAACCGGCGGCGGCCGCGGAAAAGTTGCTGGCCACCGGGGTGCGCAACGTAGCTCTTAAACTGGGCGCCCAGGGGGTGTTTCTGGCTGGCCGGGATTGCCCGGCGCAACAGGTGCCTGCTTTTCAGGTCAAGGTAGTGGATACGACGGCCGCGGGCGATTGTTTCAACGCCGCCTTCGCGGTGGCGCTCACGCGCGGCCAGGCGCCGGCCAGCGCAGCCCGGTATGCAGCAGCCGCAGCTGCAATTTCCGTCACCCGGGCCGGTGCGCAGCCTTCCTTGCCATCCGCGCTGGAAGTGAACGTCTTTCTGTCGCAACACAGTGCAAATTAGCTATGCTTGCGCGTTATGCGACGCCATGCGCATGGCCAGGCAGGCCAGCCTGGAAGATGACTACAGCCTCGTCCTTCGCCTCGAACACAAACTCCGTTCCGCACGGGGCGAAGCCGATGCTGCCCCGGTGGAGCGATGTGCTGCGGTTAGCCGCCATCACGGTCGCGGAGCCTTCCAGCACGAGAAAAGCTTTCGGGCCATAGGTCGCTTCGCCACGGAAATGATGGCCGGGGGCGAGGGCAATGCGGCTTAGTTCGAACTCCTCTGCCGGCGTGCGATAGAGCTTCTCCTGCGGGCTCACCACCAGCCCGTCGAATACCTCGGGGGTTCCCCCTTCAAAGGTCAGGATGTTGAGTAACTCCGGCACATCCACATGCTTGGTTGTCAAGCCGCCACGCAGTACATTATCGGAGTTGGCCATGAGCTCAACGTTCACCCCTTGGAGGTACGCGTGCAAAACACCAGCAGGCTGAAACGTACCCTGGCCTGGCCGCAGGTGTACCAGGTTCAGCAAATACACGCTGAAAATGCCGCGGTCCCGATGGCCTCCGGGCAAAGGGAAATTCTCAGCCGCGCGCAATGCCCAGTAGTCTGCACTGTCGCGGGCTGCAGGAGTCTCACTCTGTAAGCGAGCCAGCAGGGCATTGAGCAGTTGGTCTACCCGGTCCTGCGGTATGGTCATCACGTTGCGGTAGAGTTCGCGCAACAGCCCGCGGCGTACCTCGTGATTGTGACCTGCCTCATCGAGACGGCGAGAAAAGTCAGGCATCAGTGCGGCCAGCTCAGGCGTCTCCGTGAGCACCGCAGAGATTTGTTCCATCGGCCGAAAGCCATGCAGCATCCAGAAGTCGGTTAACGCCACGCCGATCTCTGGCTTGTGGTTATTGTCTTTGTAGTTGCGATCGCCGGCGTCGAGCGGAATGCCCTTAGCGTTCTCCTGAGCGAAACCCTTTCCGGCTTGCACCAGGGTCGGATGCGCCTGGATCGATAGCATCTTGTGCACATCGAGGATCTTGAACAGGTAGGGCAGGCGCCCACCAAACCGAGTGCTCGCGGCTGCTCCCAACATCGCTACCGGATACTCGGCGATCAGACTGTCCAAAGCTTTTTGCTGGCCGCCGAACTCCGCGATTGAGGGCGCCTTGGCATGAGCGCCAATCCAAAGCTCAGCAAACGGCTTGCGGGTTGCATTCTCCACGCCCAGCAAGTCCGGGATAAAGTTATGCCCACCCCAGTCATAGTGCTGCACCACGCCCTGCAGTGTCAGTATGCCTGCTTTAAACGCTGATTCAGCCCTTGGTTCAACCATTGACAGCCTTCTCCATCCTGCGCAGTATGCCCGCGGGTTCCGCCACACCCAGGGTGGTGATCGCGTTCGCGCGTTCCTGCGTGTCGGCGACCGCGTAGATACGTAACTCATCTGCGTTGCCTGAGGGCCGCACGTGGGCCACCTCACCATTGGTGAACAGAACGCGCACGCCATCGGTGTAGTCCACCCGCGCCACGCTGGCAAACCCCAGAGCAGGGCTGAAAAAAACTTCCAGGTCGTTCTGGATTTCCTGGGCGTTCGTTGCCGGGCTCTGCCCCTCGGGAGGCGAGAAGCGTTTTACGATGTTCAACGCAGTGGCCCTGGGAAATTGCTTCAGCAGGGCTGCCTTGCCAAATCTTTTGGGTAGACGCCCGAACAGTTCCTTCAGCGAAACGCCTTGCTCTTCCGCGGCAAACAGCACACCAAGTATCGGCAGGCCTGCATCCCGGGTCAGCAGCGGCGCGAGCGTGGCGCCCTTGCGCTCGAACACTGAGCCGGTGAGAAAGCCTCCGTTCGGTTCCCATCCGCAAACCCTTTTCCTGCCTTGTGCCAATGCAGCCTCCATCGCGGCAATCACGAACGGCGAGCCGATGCGCGTTTTGGGCATGACGACGGCAGCCAATTTGCCCCGGTCGATGGCGTCGTTGCAACTGATCGGCACCACTACGGCATCGGCCTGCAGAAACTCTGCTACCACCATGCCCAGCAGGTCACCGCCGTAAAATTGCACCTGGTGCGTCGCCGCATCCACACCTAACACCAGCGGGCGATCGCTGTCCCCATCAATGGACACGACCGCATGCAGCGGACCGCCAGCCGCAGTCGCTTCATCGGCCAAACCCTGAATCACGGCGAGTTGCGCCGCATCGATGTTCTCGGTATCGATAGGCACAAACGTATCGCTGCGACCGCCTGCCACTACCTGCGCACCCAGTTTTTCCAGAATCTCCACCAGGATGTCACGGCCCACCGCCGAGTGTTGATACACCAGCAGCCGCTTGCCGTGCAGAGAATCGCCCTGGAAGAAATGGGTGAAGCGCTCAATGTAAGCAGTGCGCGCGTCGTCATTGACGGCAGGCAGTGCCTGGTGGCCGCTCTTGAACATGCCGCGCTCATCAAACAACGACTCTGCAAAAGGCTGTTCGTAGAGCCGGGCGCGTACTTGTTTCACCTGCTGGTTAATAGGCGCTTCCTGCTCTTTCAGCAGTTCGCCCCGGCTGCTGTTGGCTTTATACCCGTTCCGGTCAAAAGGGATATGACTGCCGGTGACCATGATGCTGCCCTTGCTGCGCGCCAACGCGAAGCTGGCCAGCGCGGGCGTCGGAATCAGCCCCAGGTTCACCGGTTGCATGCCGGCATCGCGGATGGCGGCCACAATCGCTTGCGCGATCTCTCCTCGCCCTTCTTCTTCCCGAACAAACTGCGTCGAACTCGGACGCAGGTCCGAAGCGAAATAGAACGCATCGCCGCGGGCGATCCCGCCCTGCGCGGGCGCGAGCGACTGCAGGTACTCGAGCTCCGCCAGTGCGTTGAGGTAGACCTCGAGTTGGCTCAGGTCCGCGACCTTGCCTCGCCGGCCGCTGGTGCCAAAACCAAGTTCCTGCGGCTCATAGATCAACCGCGCGCGAAGCGAATCTTTGTTTGCCACCACTGCCATGTTGGAGCCCACCTCGTTTATCGTCCATAGTAACCGCTGCCCGAAGCTGCGGATATGACCAGCCCGTCGTAGCGCCTGGCCTACTGCCCGAGGTGGAACCTGGGTTCAGGACCGTTGCCAATTCAAGTTACACTCCAGCGATGAGACTTCCTCTTCGTGAAGCAATGTTGGCTGCGATTTTGGTGCCCTCCGCTCTGACCGCCTGGTCGCAGCAGCCCGCGGGCGCACGGCAGGTGTTCGATGGCGCCATGCTGCCTGGGGTTGAGGTTCTCACTTTCTCGCACAGCGAAACCCTGTTTCCCGTAAAGACTGTGAGACGCAGCGGGCCGGTGCATGCACTGCTCCCCGCAGCAGCACCGCTCAAAAACGTGCACTTTCAATCGCGTGGGTCCAACTACGATTTGTTCGATTATCTGGCCAATGATCGTGTCGCCGGGTTGCTGGTACTGAAAGACGGGAAAGTAGCTTTTGAGGATTATGAACTCGGCGCTTCGCCGGACACGCGCTGGATCTCTTTCTCGATGGCCAAGTCAGTCGCCTCCACGCTGGTGGGGGCTGCTATTCAACAAGGTCTGATCACCAGTCTCGACGACCCCATCACGCATTACCTGCCGCAACTCAAAACGGGTGTTTACCGCGACGTGAGTCTGCACAACATCATGCAGATGGCCTCCGGTGTGAAATGGAACGAAACCTACACCGACCCACATTCCGACCGGCGGCGCTTGCTCGACCGGCAACTGGAGCGAAAGCCCGGCAGCATTGTGGCGTACATGAACGGGTTATCCCGCGCGGCGCCTCCGGGCACGGTGTGGAACTACAGCACCGGCGAGTCGTTCCTGGTAGGCGCTGTGCTGGAATCTGCGACCCATCAATCACTAGCTGACTACTGCTCAAAAACGCTATGGTCCCGGCTCGGGATGGAGCACGATGCCACCTGGTGGGTGGAGTCTCCCGAAGGTATGGGACTGGCCGGCAGTGGCATGGGCGCCACCTTGCGCGATTATGGCCGCTTCGGTCTGTTCGTGCAGCAGGATGGTGTGATCGACGGAAAGCGAGTGGTGCCGTCAGGCTGGTTCCAGCAAGCCGGCAGCCCGCACGTCATCGGCAAAGCCTCGGTCGACTATGGATATCTCTGGTGGCCTGTGCCGGCGGGCGATCCTATCCATCAGGGTGCGTTTCAGGCGGTCGGCATCTTCGGCCAGCACCTTTACATAAACCCGCAGCAGAAGCTGGTGATTGTGGTCCTGAGTGCCCGTCCTAAGCCAGACTCGGCGTTCAGCCCGGTAGACGATGTGCCCTTCTTCGCTGCGGTTGCCAAAGCACTGCAGTAGCGAGCCGCTCACACTTCCAGCAGTGCGGCGGCTTGCTGCAAGCGGGGCCCGGCGCGCTCGATCAGGAACTGGTGAGCGGCGATGCTGGCTGCACCGCGCACCATAAAGTCCTGCTCCATCGAGCGAAATTCCAGCCGCGTGGTGCGCAGCAAGTGAGGCATGATGTTGCGTTCGATCGCCTGCCGGGCGCTGGTGATGAATATGCCATTGCCAAAACCTACCAGGTCGGCAAACAGCACCAGCTCAGGGTTGTTCACCTGGATGAAGTTGGCCACCGCGACGCCTAGTGCCGAGCCGGCATGGCGCAGCAGGTCAATGGCTTTCGCTTCGCCTGCCGCAGCCACGGCTTCGAGTTCCCCGATCGCCTCCACATGCAGTCCGAGTGCCGCCGCCCTGCGCAAAAGAGCCGAGCTTGAGGCAAACACGTCCACGCACCCTTCTTTCCCGCACTCGCAACGCGGCCCCTCAGGCATAACGGTGCAATGGCCAATTTCTCCTGCGGCGCCCGTGTGCCCGCGATAAAGCCGCCCCTGCATGTAGCTGCCACCCCCGATCTTCTTGCCGAGCATGATGACGGTGAAGCTCTTGAGCTCACGCGCCATGCCAAACAACTTCTCGCCCAGCGCAACCGCATGCGCGTCGTTATCAATATAGGTCGGCAAGGCAGTCACGCTCTCCACAATGTGTGCGATCGGCACGTCGTGCCAGCCCAGAAGATTTGAGTGCAAACAGATGCCCTCGGCATGATTTACGTGGCCCGAGAGCGCCACGCCGATGCCGAGTACATGTTCGTGCGAAATGTTTGACGCGCGGGTGAGATGGGGAATGCCTCGGGCGATCGCTGCGGCCACGGCTCCTGGTTCCATCACCGCGTCGATGTGATGCTCGGCCAGCACGTTGCCGTGGCAATCCGTCAGAGCCATCAGGGGAGCATCGCCGGTAAGCCCTACGCCGACAAAATAGCCATACCTCGCATTGAGTGAGAGCATGATCGACGGCCGCCCCTTGCGCTGACGATCCACCACCGAGGGCGACTCCTCGATAAATCCATCCTGGATGAGAATGCGGCTCATCTCTGTGAGTGCGGAGCGGCTGAGGCCGAGCGAATTAGCCAGTTCTGTCCGCGACATGGAGCCGTTCTCAAGCAGCGCCTCGATGATATGGATGTACGAGAGGCTGGGCACCGCGCTCGGCCGCGACAATCCCTTCGCGGGCCTATCGCCGTTGGGTTCTCTTTCTATCCCCATGCAACAAAACACTACCATAAGGGTGAAGGATGATTTGGCTGGCGGATCGCGAAGCTCCGCAACGGGAAGAACATCGCGAGGGGCGCTGGTAACATACGCGAAATACGCGAAAAAAGCGGAATAAGCGCAATAAGCCAGATAGGTCTTCAAACACCTTCTGCATCCCCCAACCCGCATTTTCACGCCCTGTTCCGCAACGAATGAAGGGTGCCCCATATCTCGCTCGTTTTTGGCGAGATGTGGGATTCCACGGCTGTTCACCGGCCACTCTCTCCTCGCAACAGGTCTTGATGTTGGTCGGATACATCTTCCACACCAGGGCGTTCCACACCAGGGCGAGACTCGTGGAATCCCACATCTCGCCGAAAACGAGCGAGATGTGGGGCACCCTTCATTCGTTGCGGCCCAAGGCCGTCAAAAATGCGGGCTTACCTGAAAAGGCGGACTGCCCTGCTAAAATCGCCGCTACGTAATCTGCTGGAGTACAGCCATGTACCGCACCGCGGCCCTCTGTAGCCTCTTCTTTGCGTCGTTCATCCTCCACGCTCAGGCTCCCACAGCCTTGCTGCCGACCAAAACATCGGCGCCGCAAGCGGACGTAAAGACCAACGCAATGACGGCGCACCCGCTCACATCCGCAGATCTCGAATCCTTCTTTGACGGCATCGTGCCACTGCAACTGGAGCGCTCCGACATAGCGGGAGCCTCAGTAATGGTGATGCAGAACGGACAGGTCCTTCTACAGAAGGGTTATGGATACGCCGACTTGAAGAGCAAGAAGCCGGTGGACCCCGTCTCCACCATCTTTCGCCTGGCTTCCATTTCCAAGCTCTTTACGTGGATTTCAGTCATGCAACTGGAAGAGCAGGGAAAGGTGCAACTCGACACCGACATCAATCAGTATCTCGATTTTTCGATCAAACCCGCGTTTGGCCGCCCTGTCACCTTGCGCAACCTGATGACCCATACCGGCGGGTTCGAAGAGGTAGTGCGCGACATCATCCTAACCAACCCTAAGCAGACCCCCACGCTGCGCGACTATCTCATGCGCAACCAGCCCAAGCGGCTCTTCGCACCCGGAACGGTTCCCGCCTACTCCAACTATGGTGTGGGCCTGGCGGGTTATATCGTGCAACGCGTCAGTGGAAAACCCTTTGAGCAGTATGTCGAACAGCACATCTTCGAGCCCCTGAAGATGGTGCATTCCACCTTTTACCAGCCACCACCGGCACTCCTGCACAGCCTGCCTTCCGAAGGGTATGGGGGCAGCACCGAGAAGCCGGTCATCGGATTCGAAATCTTCAACCCGGTCGCGGCGGGTGGGGTCTCTTCGACGGCCGCAGATATGGGCCGGCTCGGGCAAGCACTGCTGAATGGCGGAGAGCTTGACGGCAAGCGTATTCTGCAACCGCAGACATTGCAGCAAATGTGGACCCCGCAGTTCCGCGTAAGCGATCAGATGCCGCCCATGTGCATGGGCTTCTATCAGACATGGAGAAACAACCTCCACTGGATCGGTCACGAGGGCGATCTGGTCGCGTTCCACAGCCTGTTCATGCTGGAACCCTCCCGCAAGCTGATCCTGTTCATCTCCTACAACTCAGCCGCAAGTGCGGGGAAAACCAGGCCCGAGCTGTTGGATATGTTCACCGACCGCTATTTTCCCGGCCAGCCTTCTCAATCGTTTCTCAGCATGCCGCGCAAGGATCTTGACGCCATCGCAGGCCTGTACCAGTCGACCCGCAGGGCAGACAGCACCCGGCTCAAGCTGGACTCGCTCGCGTCGCAAAGGACGGCGACAGTCGACAAAGAGGGTGTATTGCACCTCGAAAACGTAAAGGATCTCCGTGGCCACGCCATCAAGTGGAAGCCCGTTGGCAAAGATCTTTGGCAGGAGATCGATGGGCAGAGAAGAATCTTTGCGCTCCGCAACCGCTCTGGCGAGGTCGTTCGACTTGCCTCTGACTTTCCCGGCGTGCAACTGCAAAGAGTCCCCTGGTATGAACACAGCCGGGTAATCGCAAGCGGTTTGGTCGTGAGCCTGCTGGTCCTATTAGTCACAGTCGCTGCGTCGCTTTATCGCTTTGGCCGCCGCGTCCTCTTTCCGCGTCTCCCGGCGCTGGCGCCGCTGCCGCGAACCCGCTGGCTACCCTGGACAGCAAGCGCTGCGGGTTTACTCTGGCTGCTTCTGCTGGCCGCTGTTGTCATCACCGGGATCATGACTGGGGCGGATGACGCCATGCCGCCCACCTCCGCCTGGGACAAATATTTCATCCTGGCGGATGTCGTGACTGCGCTGGCTTTGAGCTTCAGCCTGCTCACGTTGATTTCCGCGGCCCGTACTGTCAGCCAAACCAAATGGAAGCCCTCCACGCGCATCGCGTACTCTCTGGTCGCGATGGCATGTTTGTTCCTGGCCTGGTTTGCCGTGCACTGGCATCTGATTGGTCCCACAAGGCTATAGCCTGAGGAAAGGTAGGCAGTTCAAACAGCGAAAGCTGGAAAACCAGCGCCACGATTTGCAAACAGGAACCCATGGCCTACTGCATCACCACCGCTCTCCTTATTGGCACCGTCGCTGCTTTCTTTTTGTGGAGCCGCGGAGGGCTCTTTCCCTTTGGCTGGTTGCAATGGGCATTGCGGATCGTCGTCTCCGTGCCGCTCCTGGTCTCGGGAGTGGGTCATTTTGTCCGGACCGCGCTCTTTGCCGGCATCATTCCACCGATTTTTCCGCATCGTGAATTGTTGGTTCTGCTGAGTGGTGTCTTGGAGATTGCCGGAGCGATCGGCTTACTCCTGCCCGCCTTCAGCCGAAGTGCCGCGACCTGCCTGGCGTTGCTGATGGTGGCCATCTTTCCCGCGAACGTCTATGCCGCCAATCAGACCATTGGCGGGTTGCGGATGCCCAGCGTGCCCGCGCGTACTGCTATGCAGATGATTTACATCCTGCTGCTGCTCATGGCCGGCTACGGCATTCGCCGGAGGCACAGCAGGGTCCACACTCCGGATTAGCCCTACTCCCTCCTGCGCTCAGCATTAGATATGGCCAAGACCGGCCCTCACCCTTTACGGGGAGATGTGGGCGGGCATTTACCCTCTTGACCTAAAACCGTATCTAATCGGAAGACTTGCTCCTCGAGAGTCGTGAATTCCCACATCTCCCGACTGGAAAACGTCGTGAGATATAGGGCACCCTAGTCCGTTGAGGGGCCGAGATCCCAATCCTGTTTGGATGGACGTCCACGACCGTCCCTCACCCTTCACCACGGGACCGGGTGCCCCATATCTCACGGCGCTTTTCAGCC
>CAZZVD010000019.1:0-14406 GCA_964657465.1 uncultured Acetobacteraceae bacterium
CGATTACGGACTCTGCTCACCTGCCACAACCCAGGGGTGCCCCATGTTCGCCGACTCCGGCGTGCGTGGTTTGACGATCACGTTTATTCCGATGTTTTTAGTAAGCGGAGTGAGAACGTTTGAAGGGCTTCGCCCGTCGTATTCAGCCCATGTACGCCGGAGTCGGCGACCGGATTTCCTGTTCCGCAACACCGGACACACCCGCGTGTGCGGTTTTCATTGAGGAAAACCGCATGGAGCTTGCCAACGCCACCAAACTCAACAGGAAATCCGGGGAACATGGGGCACCCGTCCAGGGAGTAGGGCATTGTGGTCGGAAGCTGAGGGTTGTGGTGAGAAATCCGGGCTAGAATGACGGTGTGATGGACAAACGACACTTCTGCAAGTCATTCATAGCCTTACCGCTGTTGGCATACTCGCTGTGTGGCATAGACGTGCGTGTCGTCGCGCAGCAGATGGAGCACGGAGCGCCATCAACCCCCAGTGCCCAGCTCACCATCAAGACCTACGAGGGCAAAATTTCCATCCTGAGTCCAGCCGATTTGGCTGCCCTGCCG
Organism: uncultured Acetobacteraceae bacterium; assembly: GCA_964657465.1. GTDB lineage: Bacteria > Acidobacteriota > Terriglobia > Terriglobales > Acidobacteriaceae > PALSA-350. The sequence goes on from CAZZVD010000019.1 coordinate 558, forward strand.
CACAAGCAGGTGACAGTCCTGAACGGGCACACGAAGGCAAACGAGACTTATGCCGGGGTTCCCCTGGGAGACTTGCTTAGTAAAGCTGGTGTGCCGTCAGGGGAGGCGGTGCGCGGCAAGCTCTTCCTGATCGGCATTGTTGCCCAGGGTACGGACGGCTATGGCGTGCTCTACTCGCTGGGAGAGGTCGACCCCACGATCCATACCGGCGAGGTGATCGTAGCGGACTCGATGGATGGCCAGAAACTCACGCGGGATGGTGCGTTCAAGCTGATCTCCAGCGAAGAACGCCGGCCTGCTCGCTGGGTTCGTAACCTGTCCACGATCTCCGTGGTCAAGGTCGAACCGTAAGGATTCGTGATGGTTCGCTGTTGCCGGGTGGTGTTTGCCCTGCCGGAGACTGGCCTGTTCCGCTACACCGGTAGCCCCGCAGAGAACCCCACGCTTGACCTGCCGTGCCGCGAAGTATTTGCCGGCGGGCAGAAGCGCATTGTGGTCGCCGGTTCCTTTCTCGAGGAGGAAGCCGGCAAGGTGCACGAGGGCTTCTGGACGACGGGACCTGGCTGAAACGTGTGCGTGATTCCTGCAGGCGATTTACACTGTCTGGATGACGCAGCCGGCCCAGGTTGACCTTGTCGGCGTTGGCCTGAACGCAACCGACACCCTCATCGCGCTCGCCGCCTACCCGGAACGGGGCTCAAAGGTAGAGTATCGATCTGCCAGTATTTTGCCCGGTGGCCAGGTAGCGACGGCTGTGGTGGCCTGCCAGCGCTGGGGTTTATCCACGCGGTATGTAGGGATCGTTGGCGAGGACGCGGCCGCTGCCCTGCACCAGGAAGCCTTTCTCCGCGAGGGGGTGGAAACCCATCTCATCACCGTGCCAAACGCCGCGAGCCCGCAGTCGCTCATCCTGGTCGATGGCGGTGGCGAGCGGACGGTACTGTGCCGCAGGGATGAGCGTGTTGCCCTGAAAGCTGAGCATCTGCAGCCCGCATGGATCACCCAGGCGCGCGCATTGCACGTCGATGGATACGATACAGAGGCTGCGACGCAAGCGGCGATCTGGGCCCGTGCTGCCGGCATCCCTGTCATTGCTGATCTCGATGAGCTTTACCCCGGCATCGAAAACTTGTTGGAGTACGTCGATTACCTCATCGTGAGCCGGGACGTGCCGGGTCGACTTACCGGGGAACCCGATCTGGAAATGGCGCTGCGCCTCATGCACCGCCAATTCCAGTGCCGGTTGAGCGCCGCGACGCTGGGCCATGACGGTGTTCTGGCGTGGGATGGTCAAAGGTTCCACCAGGCGCCCGCTTACCGCGTGGACGTAGTCGACACGACGGGTGCAGGTGATATTTTCCACGCCGGCTTTATCTATGGGCTTCTGCAGAACTGGCCCCTCACACGACAGCTTAATTTTGCCTGCGCCGCTGCAGCGATGAACTGCATGGCCGCCGGCGCGCGGGGCGGCATACAGCCCATCGAGGCGGTTGAGGCCTTTATGGCGACCAGCGATCGCCACCATCCGGCCTTCTCCATCACTGGTTAGCGGGCCCTTCTCCACGCTGGCAGCGCAAGAACCTCGCTGAAGATTGCTTTGTTGTTGTTTCACGGCGAAGTCTCGTTTAGTAATGGCGCATGACTGCAAAAATCTTTGGGCCTCTTCTCGCTTTGCTGGCGAGCTCCTCTCTTTTGCTTGCCCAATCACCCTCAACTGCCGCTGCTGCCAAACTCCTGGTGAAAAATGCGTTCGTGCTGACCATGGCGCCAGGCCAGCGCGAACCCGTGAAGGGTTATTTACTGGTCGACGAAGAGGGCCGGATATCTGCTGTGGCCGCCGGCGATCCGCCTGCGGGGCTTGCGGCGAAGCAGGTAGTGGATGCGGGTGGCCACTGGGTGATCCCAGGCTTCATTTCTGCTCATAGCCACTTGTGGCAGAGCGCGTTTCGCGGGCTGGCCGCCGACAAGACGTTGATGGCCTGGATAGACGCACTCTACACACCGGCGACCAAAGCAAGCCCTGAAGATATGTACTGGTTCACGCTGGATGGTGCGCTCGATCACCTGGAGCATGGCATCACGGCCGCTTTCAACTTCAACTACGAGTCCCGAACGCGTGGCCGCGCGGAGGCAGGCACGCCGGACAAGTATGACCAGGATGGATTTCGTGCAGAGACAGATTCCGGCATTCGCTTTGTGCATGCTGTCTCCGTAGGCCGGGCCACGGCTCCGGGCGTGCAGCCCAGCTACCGGGCTGAGCAGGCGCGCGGATCGCTCAAGCCTTTTCTGGACTGGACGAACCAGCAACCGAAGTCGACCAGGTTTCTTTCGGTCATGATCAGCGGGCTCACCGCGTTCAACAACACCTACCAGCAAACCCTGATGGAGAAGCAGTTGGGCGATGAGTTCCACCTGGCCAACCAAACCCACTACCTGGAGCCGCCTGAGACGCAATACGAGCAGCAAAGCAAGTTTCGCTGGTTCATGGAGAGTGGGCTGCTTTCGCGGAACCTGATATTCGGCCACTTCATCCACACGAATCGTTTCATCCTGGAAGAAAGCGGGAAGGCGGGCGTGGCGATGAGTTGGAATCCACTCTCGAACGGCCGCTTGGCATCGGGCGTGGCGGATATCCCGACCTACTTAAAAGCGGGCATTCGCGTCGGCATGGGTGTGGATGGAGAAGCCAGTGCGGACGTGGCCGATCCGTTCGAGAACATGCGCACTGGGCTGTATGCCATTCGCGACAAGTATGAAGATGCAACCATCATGAGCCCGTACGATGTGTTGCGGCTGCACACCATGGGCAGCGCTGATGTGCTGGGCGTGGCAGACAAGCTGGGCAGCCTGGAGCCGGGCAAGTTTGCTGATTTTCTGGTGATCGATCCAACCCGTTTCCGTACGGTGTTCGATCCTTATGCCTCGGTGGTGTTCGTTACTGAGGAACGTGACTTGGAAAGGGTGTATGTCGGCGGAGACTTGTTGGTGCAGAATGGCCAGCTGCTGAAACAGGACATGGCGAAAGAACGTGCGGAGGTGCTTCGGAGAGTGGCTGCTTTGCGTTAGCTCATCCCGTCTCAATGTGCGAAAATCACCGCGTAACTTACGACAACCGCGTTCGCTTGGAAGCAGGTGCCTGTGTCCGATCAACCCGCAACGGCTGTACTGACCATCGATATTCAGCACGCGGGTAACACCGCCGTGGTGCATTGCGCCGGAAAACTGGTGGCCGGTGTCGGCGACACGCTCTTCACAAAGGTTCGGCAGCTTATGCCGGACACCAAGAGAATCGTTCTGGATTTAACCAATCTGACGCGCGTGGACAGTATGGGCCTGGGTACGCTGGTGCGGCTGTATGTGTCGGCGCGGTCCGCGGGTTGTGAGCTCGAGCTGATCAATCTTGGCAAGCAGGTGCGCACGCTCCTGGGAACGACAGGGTTGATGTCAGTCTTCGTGGTTATTGGCGAACACGGCATCAAGATGTAGGCCATCACCTGGTCGTTCCAGTGAGCGTACCCTCCCCACAGTCAGCCCACGTACGCCGGAGTCGGCGAACATGGGGCGCCCCTCCCGGGGTGGGGGCATTGTGGTTGTCTCCGGACAGTCGTGGTGAGAAATCCGGACTAGACAAAGCCCAGGTTGGCCGATGGAAAGGCGCTCAGCGTCGGAAAGATCGTGCTGAGTTGGGCTGGGGACACACCAAACCAGGCGGCGAGCGTCGCTGCATATTGGACCGTGCTCGTGGTGGGGATCCACCGCCCATTCACATCCGCATCATCGGGGCCGGCGAAGGCGAGCGTTGGGTAGGTGCCATAAAGGGTGGCGCCCTTGACGGCCCCGCCCACAACGATATGGTGTCCGCCCCAGCCGTGGTCGCAGCCGTTATTTGAGTTGGGTTGAAAGGCCCGTCCAAAGTCTGACATGGTGAAACTGGTGACCGAGTTGGCTATGCCTAATTCTCGCGTAGCCTGGTAAAAGGCCGCGACCGCGGAGGAGAACTGCGCCAGCAGCACGCTCTGTTGTCCAAGCTGATTTGCGTGCGTGTCAAAGTTACTGACCCCGGCGAAGAAGATCTGGCGGTTGACGCCGAAGCTGCTGCGCACTTGCATCAATTGGGCAATCTGCTGCAACTGGGTGGCAAGAGGATTGTTCGCCGGGAAGACAGTGGCCAACGGTGCAGTGCCGGTCACCGCCTGGGTGAGAACGCTGCCATACTGGTAGGCGTTCTGGCTGATGATGTTATCTGCCTGCACCAGGCTGAGCCCGCTGTCAAAGCTGAGAAAGCTTTGAGCGATCTGTTGCCGCGCAGCGCAAGCTTGTGCGCCTTCGCCGCAAGTCACTCCACTCACGCTCCCCGGGACCACAGCCAGCGGGCTGGTGGCCGCTCCATCACAGAAGAGTGTATCCCCGGCTACCGAGGTAATCATCGGAATGGATGCTGAGGCGTTGAAGTTGCTGCCCAGCAGATCGCTCATGCGCCCAGCCCAGCCGGTTGGCGTGGCCGCGCTTTGTGCTGCATTCTGCCACTGCAATTGCTGGTCACTGTGACTGAACAAATTCACCGGCAGGTTTTGCGGCGTGCCAATCGTTGACCGCGTAGTCGGCATGACGAGCGTGCCCACATTTGCGATCAGTGCAGCGGCCCCACTATCCACCAGTTGACCTATCTCCGGCAGGCTTCCGTGCAAGCCGTAACCGGGCATGGAAGCGAGCTGCACCAGTTGGGTCTGCGGCAAAGCGAGCGGTCCACGTAGCTGCGCGTAGTTCCCGTAGCCGCTGGAATCGAAGGGTATCAACGTATTGTTGGCATCGTTGCCACCATAAAGGAAAATGCACACCAGCGCTTTATAGCCGGAATCCGGCGAAGATGCTTGCGCACATGCGTTCAGCGTGCCGAATGGCTTGAGCCCGAGCAAGCTGCCACTTGCTGCCAGCGAAGCAGTATGGATGAAAGTGCGGCGGTTTATGCTCATCATCACTCCCTGGCCTGGCATATGGCACAGTATTGGTTTCTCTTTAGTGCTCCACCTTGTACAGATTCGAACTGATCACCAGCCACGTCGCCATGCGCACACGCTGCCCGATATCCGGCGTAATCGCCGCCTGGGCGGTGATCACCGTCTGCATGGCCGCAGGCATCTGACCGTGCATAAAGATAATATTCAGCGAGTTGACGAGGTTGGCTGCATCGACTGCGGGCGTGCCCGTAGCGGAACCGATCTGACCGAGAAAACCAGCCTGGCTCATATCCACGGAGAATGAGGTGAGGTGATTGCGCACAATGCTGTCGGCCAGTGTCAGCCGGATAGTCTGGGCTGCCGTGTTTTCCAGCGCAAACTCCGGACCACTCATCGACGTGCCCGGGATCACGTAGCCGGGCGGGAAGAAGTTAAAAACGCTGGCGGCGCCATACGGTGTTTGCCCCAGTGCCAGGGTATACGTGGAGGCCATATCGTACCGGCCCTGCGCGTTCACATTCGTGGACTCCAGGCCGCGCAGGATGCCGGTCAGATAGAGTATCGGTTCGCGCAAGTGGCCTCCGGCCGCAGCAGGATCGCTGTCCGCTGCGCGCGCCTCGGGGTCCATCAGGATGGCCGTGATCAGCGCCTTCATGTCGCCACGCACGCCTGCACCGTTGTTGGCAAACACCGCGGAGATGCGCGCGATGTACGCCGGAGAAGGGTTACTGGTCACCAGATGCTGAATGAGCTGACGACCGACGAAGGGACCAACATTCGGGTGATTGAAGATCGATGCAATTACAGCCGAGAGGTCTTGCTCCGCAGTTTGCCCGGCCGGCAGGGTCACACCGTTGAGCAATACTTTCGCGGTCATGTCGTGGGCATACTCGGCGGCCTGCATTGGTTGGTCGTAGTTGGGATAGCCGTTAGGGAATGAAGTCAGGGTTCCGCCTGCTGCGGGAGCGTAGGTCCAGCCGGTGAGTGCGCGCGCATAAGCCTGCACCTGGGGTTGGGTATAGACCGGCTGCGCCTGCCCTTGCGCGTCCAGTTGCAAGCTGCCGTCCGGATTCAAGAGATGTAGTCCGGTAGAAAATAACTGCATCAGTTCGCGCGCGTAATTCTCATTGGCGATCTGTCCGGCAGGCGCCACACCACTATTGAGCATATTCAGGTATGCACCCATCGCAGGAGAAAGCGTGACGTCGGTCATGATCTGCTGGAAGTTGGTGAACGCATCGTTGGCCAGCACGTTCTGAAAAGCGGGGATGGAACGCGCGTTCACCTCGTTGGTCGAGACCACAAACATCTCGCTGAGGGCGAAGGCGACGCGCTGCCGGAGCTGATCGTTTGAAGTGAGCGCACTTTGCCAGAAGTAGTGCTGGGCGCAGCGGAACGTGGCATCGGGACACAGCGCGACCGGGGGATTCGGAATAGGCGGCATGCGCGTAGCGGGAGTGGAAAACTGCTCGGCCAGGTAAGCTGACATGCCGATGAGTTGCACGTGTTGCGTTGCGGAGAGTGTGGGGCCGAAGGTTGCCTGATCGAGCAAGCGAGTCGCTTGTGCGATGCTGGCACGAAGACCGGCGGGTACGGCGAGCGTCTGGCTCACGGGGGCGCTCTGCCCGGCGTTGGGGTTCAGCACGCCTGCCTTTACAGTGATGGTGCCGGCAGGCAGGGTGATGTTGCTTTGCAGCTCAGTGGAAGAAACGTACGTGGTGGCCACATTCGCACCCGCAACTACGAGTTGCGAGGCGGGGAAAAAGGAGGCGCCGTTTACATCAAGCAGATAGCTCCCGGGAGCAGTGAACAACAACGTACCAGAAGTGAACACCGGCAGCGGGTTGACGATTTTGACGCTGATGGACGCTGAGGAAGCCGGTGCGGCCGTGCTTGCGGCACTCACACTGACCGAGTGGCCTGCCCAGATGGTGGTTGCCGGCGTGTACAAGCCGGAGGAAGATATGGCGCCGGTAGTCGCATTTCCGTGAGCGACGCCGTTCACCGACCAAACGACGGCGCTGCTGGCCGCTCCGGCGATCGCCGCACTATACTGCGCGGAGCTGCCTATGCGAATCTGCGAGGGGCCGCTGACGGTTACCTGCGCCCATAAGCCGGTACTGCAGGCTCCCAGCAGGAAGAGCTGCCACAACATAGCGCGCACTCGACCGAATGCATGGGTGATTCGCGATTGCGCAGATTGTGATGAGCTGAGCCGCACGACTCCGACGCTACAGACCGGTTGCTGCACGAGCGATACAACGATAGGCGAACGCTTGCGAGTGAATTGAGCGTTCGTAATTTGGTCGTATCGCGAGCAGCCAGGCACATGCAGCTTGTGCGCCCAGAACACACAGTGTCATTACCGTAGAGCCGTTCATGGTACTGCCGTTGATGGTGGTGCGCTTCCCGGCGCTGCGGCGCGGGACCGATTGTCTGTTCGCTGTCTGCAACTTATGTAATTGTTTTTGCGCCGATTGCAAGGTAAAGCAGCTCGGCCGAGCGGGCGAAGCCATTGCTCTCTTTTGTCATCCCGAGCGTAGCCGAGGGATCTGCTGTGCGCACGCATGCTGCCGAAGCCATCACTCTCCCCTTTGTCATCCCGAGAGGTTGTGACTTTTTTGGCTAGTTTAGACACAGTCTAGATATAACCCGTTTGTATCGAGTGTCGGATTTTTCAAAACTCAATAAAGTCACAAACTCCGAGCGAAGCCGAGGGATCTACTGTGCGCCTTTCTCCCTCCACCAAGTTTTACAAAGCTCCAGGGTGGGATAGGCAGCGGAACCAATCCTCCCGCAAAAATGGCAGGAAAGGAAGTGGTTGCAGGAGAAGCGAGTGGTGGCGAGTTGAAGGTTCCTCCGCATAGCCGATCCTGGAGCTCTGTAAAAATTGGTGGAGGGAGAAAGGCGCACTGCAGATCCCTCGGCTTCGCTCGGGATGACAAAGGGGGGGAGCAATGGCTTCGCTCCCGTTGACAAAGGGGGGATCAATAACTTCGGCAGCATGCGTGGATGGGCCGAGAGAGCCCGGTTACAACCCCCCGAAACTGCAGCGTCCCGCGGCTTCGCTCGGGATGCCCGAGCGTACCCCATCGCCGAACGAACAGCGTCTTTCAGCAGCGGCACCTCACGCGGTGGTATACGAGGGAAACTTGACCTCGCTCACTCCCGGACGGCTCTGCAGCGCCATGGACAAAACCTGTTTCGCTGCTGCGAGCTCAGCGCCCACCAGTTCCATGCGCGGACCACGGACGCGCGCAGATCCGACACCCACTTCGCTTTGCACCCACTTGATGAGCTGTACAAATTTGGGCACGGTATCCATGCGCAACAGAGGAAGAAACCAGCGATACAAAGGGAATGCTTCCTCTGCTTTCCCCGCCAACGCCAAATCAAACAACTGCACCGATTCAGCAGGAAATGCGTTGACCAGGCCAGCGACCCAGCCGCTTGCACCCGCCCCCAACGCCTCGACAATCAGGTCGTCCACCCCGACTGAGATCGCAAGCCGCTCCCCCAGTAACGAGCGGATCGCTGCCACACGCCGCACATCGGCGCTCGACTCCTTCACGGCCTCAAGATTCTCCATCTCCTGCGCCAACTCAACCAGGTGCTCGGGAAGAAAGTCGGTGGTGTAGGCAACAGGATTGTTGTAGAGCATGCAGGGGAGTGGGGTGGCCTTGATGACGCTCGCTACATGCTGCTTCATCTCCCGCCAGTCGGTGGAATAGATGTACGGCGGAAGCACCATTAACCCGGAGCAGCCGGCCTGTTCCGCATCTTTTGCCAGCTGTACGGCGTGATCCGTCGAGAGCGAGGAAATGGCTGCAACGACGGGAGCACGGCCCGCGAGGGTTGTGACCAGGTTCCGGAGAATCGCACGCTTCTCGTCTGCCGCGAGCGTGGCGCCTTCGCCCAGCGAACCGAGTGCGACCAGCCCGACGCATCCGTTGTCGAGCATCCAGGCCGCGTGCTGGGCCATAAAGGGGTGGTCGACCGCCATTGTGCTGTCGAACGCAGTCGTCATTGCAGGCATCACTCCAGACCAGTTCATTGCCTCTCCTCGTGTGCGATGGGAATAGTTTCGTTGTGGATGAATGCGGATACGGGAACAGGGTACAGCGGAGGCCGGACAGAGCCCGCTTGCCACGCAAACAGCGTTTGCGTCGCTGGCCCGCAGATGCGGCCCTGGCAGGGACCCATGCCGCAGCGCGTTTGCAGTTTCGCTTCCACCCACGATCTGCACGCTGCCAGACGATCGTAACGCACATCTTCGCAGCGGCAAACGATGGTCTCGGGTTCCGCCAGCCTGCCTACTTCTTCACGCAGGTGAAACGCCCGCTGCAGCCTGGCGGCAAACGCAATGACCGCACGCTGGGCGCCGCGCAGTTCTTGCGCTTTTTGCTCCTGGCCGGCGCAGACCAGACCGGCGATCGTACCCTGCAGCAGCGCACCCTCTAACCCCGCTATGCCGGTAGGCTCGCCCACGCAGTAGACATGTTGCAACGAGGTCTGCTGTCGGGCATCGACAGTCACAAAGCCCTGCGTAATAGCACAGCCAAGCAATGCGGCGAGTTCGGTGTTGGGTACCAGGTGAAAGCCACACGCGATTAAATCGCATCCTTCGGTCCATGCTTTGCGGCCATCGGTCAGGCGAATGCCTGTGACCTTCTCCGCACCCTCTGCAGCCAATGGCCAACAGCCGGTGCGGTATGGCGCGGGACCGAGAATGGCGCGATACCGAGCTCCCTGCCAGAGTTTGCCTGGCTGCGTCAGCAGCGAAAGGGCGAACGGCGCAAGTTGCCGCAGGGGAGCTTGCTCAGTGACGGTTACGATTTGCGCTCCGTACGATTTCAAATTGGCCGCGACGGCCAGCAGCAATGGCCCGCTGCCTACAACGGCCACGCGTTTGCCACTCACCGGGTAACCACCCTTGACCAACGCCTGCAGACCGCCGGCGCCAAAGACTCCAGGCAGTGTCCAACCGGGAAATGGCAGAAAGCGCTCGCGGGCGCCGGTCGCGATGATCAGAGAACGGTAACGAAAGCTTTCGACCGTGCCACCCGAGGTCGCCCGGACCATGCCTGGCTGGGGTGCATCGAAGACCTGCCAACCGGTTTGTAGTTGCGCTCCGGAAGATGCAAGGCGCTGCAGCACAGACTCTTTCTGTTTGTCTTTGGCTCCCGGGTGGAAGGCAATGCCCTCTCTCCATATCTGTCCACCGGCAGAAGGGTTGTCATCCAACAGAATCGTGCGGCAACCATGCTCGGCTGCGGCCGTTGCCGCTGCGATGCCGGCGGGCCCGGCGCCGATCACCAGCAACTCTGTCCCGGTCACCGCTGGGTCTCCACCGCCATGGCCGGCCGGCAAACCAGCTGGCAGGTCCGTTGGTGGGGGATTCCATCGACAACAGCGCGGCACTCAAAGCATATCCCCATGCCACACAGGGCGAAGCGAGGCTGCCCATCGACGGAGAGACGGCAGGGTACGCCCGCCAGCAGCAACGCCGCGCTCACGGTGACTCCCCTGGGTACGACTACGGGGCGCCCATTTACCAGGATGGAGATCGTCTCAGGCATGGACCGCTTCCTTCATGGCAAGGCGTGCAGGAAGATACGGGGTAACATCGATCGCCGAAACGCGTCCGGTTAACTGGTCCGCCAGAAGCATGGCCGCGCCCGGAGCGTTCGTGATCCCCAGGCCTTCGAAGCCGGCGGCCAAAAAGAGTGTGGGGTCGGCCGTGGGCCCAATCAGTGGCAGCTTGTCTGGTGTGGCGGCACGAAAGCCCGTCCACGCGCGAATGCCGGATGCGTGCGCAAGCATTGGCATGTAACTGCAGGCGCGCTCCAGCATCTGGCGGAACAACGGTTCATCGACGCCCAGCTGATCGTTCCCATACTGCCGTGAAGAGCCAATGAGCAGCTGGCCGGTTTTACGCGGCTGAATGTTGCACGCAACTGAATCGCTCGCGAGCTTGTGCGCGCTCTTCAGGTAACCGAGTTCCACCATCTGATGCTTAAGAGCGCCGGGATAGCGATCGGTAATGAGCAGGTGCCCTTTTCGCTTTTGTATAGGCAAGGATGGCAGCAACGTTATATCTGTGCCCGTGGCGAGCACAATTGCCGCGGCGTGCAGCACATCGCCATCTGCCAGGCTGATGGCGCCGCCTCCGGCTTGCGTGACGCGTTTGCCGCGCAACAGGATGGCCCCGTTTGCCATCGCTTGCTGCAGAAAGAAGATTGCTGCCGTGGGAGGGTAAACGACCGCATCCTCTGCCACCAGCAGCGCCCCGGCAAGCTGGGGCCGCAGATTTGGTTCCTCCGCCGCCAACTCGGCTCCGGTCAGCACTTGGGAGCCGATACCAGCGCGCGAGCAGGTCTCGTGTTTGACGTAGACCTCGGCCAGCTCTTCTTCGTCCGCCGCCACCCACAACGTGCCTCGGCTTTCGTACTCGACCGCCGGGGGCAGATCCGGGATCAGTTTCTGCCACAATGACCGGGAGTAGTGCGTGAGGGCGAGCTGCGCGGGTGAGTCGTCCATGACCACTACGTGGCCCATGCCTGCCGCCGTCGTTGCGCCGCCTGGATGGGCGCTCTCGATCACGGCTACTCGGAGACCCGCATCTGCGCAGGCGCGTGCGCATGCACAACCGACGATCCCTGCCCCGACAATAATGACGTCGTACGCCATGAGATTAGCTAGAACACAATGCCTGTCTGGAACGGATCAGCGGCGTCGAACAACAAGGTGGATTCTGCTGTAATCCAGGCTCGCCCGGTAATCGTGGGTGTGACGAATCCAGCCTGCGCCGCGCCGATCACTCCGGTAAAGACGGTGCCCAGGATTCCCTCTTGCCGCCACGGTGTGTTTAAGCCCAGCTTTCCGGTTGCGTGCAGCGCGGCCAGCTTGGCACTCGTGCCGGTACCGCATGGCGAGCGATCGAACGAAGTGCCCGGGCAAAGTACGAAGTTGCGGCCGGAGTTTTCGGGCGACTCCGGCGGCCCACAAAGCTCGATGTGGTCGATGGCTGCTCCATCTTTGCCGGTAATGCCGGCGGATGCAAGCGCATCGCGCAGCGCGCTGGTAAACGCCACGAGTTGCACACGATGCGCGGTCTGCAAAAGCAGGCCATGATCCGAGAGGAGAAAGAACCAGTTCCCTCCCCAGGCGATTTCCCCACAAAAGCTCCCGTATCCCGGTACATCGACCGCAACATCAGCCTGGTAGAGATAGCTGGGCACATTGTCGAATGAGACACTGCCATCCGCATGCAGTTCAGCCACCACACAGCCGACAGGCGTTTCGATGGTGTGTTTGCCCGGGCCAATGCGGCCCAGGTGTGCCAGCGTGGTGACCAGGCCAATCGTTCCGTGGCCACACATGCCCAGGTACCCAACATCGTTGAAGTAAATGACAGCCGCCGCGGAGCCAGGCATAGAGGGTTGGCACAGCAGCGCACCGACAATCACCTCAGACCCGCGAGGCTCGGCAATCGTGCTTACCCGCAGATGATCGTGTTGCGTGCGCAACAACTCCAGTTTCTGCTGCACGCTGCCCGAACCGAGATCAGGGCCGCCGGCAATCACCACTCGCGTAGGTTCACCTGCCGTGTGCGAGTCCACCACCTGGATGCGGGTTGAGGAAGAAGGCATCTACAAATTGTAGACGCTCGCCTCTCCCGCAATCTCCCTTTGGCGGATTACCCTGCATTCCCTTTCACCCGACGCTCCGTTTCCAGGAGAGCGCGCTTGCGCTGCAGTCCCCACCGGTACCCGCCGAGCCCGCCATCACCGCGGATGACGCGATGGCACGGCACCAGCAAGGCTATGCGATTCGCCGCGCACGCAGAGCCAACAGCACGGATCGCTTTCGGATGTCCGATCGCTTCCGCCACTGCGGCGTACGATTGAACGCTGCCGTTGGGAATGGTCTGCAGGTAGTTCCACACCTTGAGCTGAAACGCAGTACCGTGCAGGGTGACTGGTAACTTGCTCAAAGCCTTTTCGCCTTCAAGAAAGCCGGACAAAGCTTTCACCCAGGTGAGGTACTCTGCGGGAGCAGGCTCCGCCAGAGGCATGATGTGCGCGGACGCAAACTCCTGCTGCAGTGACTCAAACAGCTCCGCCTGCGACGTACCGAACTCCAGAAAGCAAAGGCCCCGATCGGTAGCGCCGATCATTAACAGGCCTAACGGCGTTGCTATCGTGGCATAAGAAATGGCCACGCCTTTGCCGCGCGCCTTGTATTGCCTGGGCGTCATCCCCAGGTTTGCATCGAGTTGTTCGTAGACGCGGCTGGCCGAGCCAAAACCGGCCTGGTACACAGCTTCTGTCACTGGGGTCCCGCTTCTCAGATCTTCTTTGAATGTTTGCATGCGCAGCTCCTGAACATACTTTTTCGGCGTGACCCCCAGCGCTGCTTTGAATGTGCGCTGCAGGTGAAAAGGGCTGATCTCGAATTGACGGCTTAATGCGCTGAGTGTCAGGCGTTCCGGGTCATCCAGATTTTTGCGTATGTACGCACGGATCTCTGTCGTCCGGTCGCGGATCACAGTATTTTTCGCTGCCGCCGGCTTACAGCGCAAACAGGCGCGTAAGCCATCTGCTTCCGCTTCCGAGACATTGGGGTAGAAGCGCACGTTCGCACGAAGGGGAACACGCGACGCGCATCCAGGGCGGCAGTAAACCCCAGTAGTCAGTACACCGTAGAAGAACTGGCCCGCCTGCGTGGCGTCTTTTGCGAGCACTGCCTGCCAGCATGCCTCGGTATCGATCATCGAGTAACTCCTTGTATAGATTAGGCGATATAGATCAGGCGATGCGCACGTTACCGCATCATCTGCGCAACCGGACGGTAGGAAGACTCAGGGATCTCAGCCAGCGTTGAGGTAA
>CAZZVD010000019.1:14506-35062 GCA_964657465.1 uncultured Acetobacteraceae bacterium
AGGTTCTGCGCGGTGTGCCCTTTCGCTCCGAGCCCAAGCATGCAGTTCCAGCCCAGCCACCATGCCGATGACATAGGCGCAACATTCAGTGTCGCGTCGTCGTTGAGCGTGCTGATCAGAACGACCGGCGTACCAAAGTAAAGGATGGATGGTTCGATGGAGATGTGCATGAACTCAGTCTGAACGCCGGCTGCGCAGCCTGATATCCGATTCTTGCTGTCTTATTCCTTAATGCCTCCAGGCCAAAGGCGGATGGAGACAGAGGTGCGTCCGCATCTTTACCCCAGAGCGCAGATAGACACGGACGATTGTGCCGGGAGGCGCCGGGTACGACAGACACAGCACTCGGCATCAGATACGCTGTTGCGCCCAACGGCCGCGGCGGAAGAGTACCAGGCTAATGAGCACAATGACAGATTGCGCGACAACGACCGAGGCGAAGACCCCGTTAATGCCCATACCGGTGTGCATAGCCAGCCACCAGGCCAAAGGGAGTTCTACTACCCAGAAGCCGAAGAGATTAACATAAGTTGGGGTGAGGGTGTCTCCAGCACCGTTAAAGGCCTGCAGCAAGACCATGCCGTAGGCGTACGCTATGTTCCCGCAGCTGAAGATTCGCAGACACCGGATAGCAGGATCCAGTACTGCGGGATCGCGGGTGAACAAGCCAATGATGCCTGGGGCGAAGGCGATGAAGATAAGTCCGACGGTGCCAAGGAACAGCATGTTCCAAAGGCCGGTCCGCCAAACGGCCTCGCGCGCTCGTTGGGGGTGACCGGCGCCCAGGTTCTGACCAACCAGGGTGGCGGCGGCATTGCTGAGCCCCCACGACGGCAGGATGGCGAAGATGACGATGCGGATCCCGATGGTGTAGGCGGCCAGCGCGGGCGCGCCGAACAGGCTCACAATGCGCACGAGGCCCAGCCAGCTTGCCTGCCCGATAAGAAATTGCAGTATCGCCGCTATGGAAACCCGGACTAGCCGCCATAGGACGGCCGTGTGCAGCCGGAGGTGGCGGCGCAAAATCCGGATGCGTTCCGTGCCCTTGCCCAGACGGTAGAACTGGTAGAGCACCGCAATGCCCCGGCCAGAAAAGGTAGCCAGCGCCGCGCCGGTGACTCCCAGGCGAGGAAAAGGGCCCAGGCCGAAGATGAGGCAGGGGTCCAGAACCAGGTTGAAAATGTTGGAAACCCACAATAGGCGCATGGCAATAGCCGCATCGCCTGCGCCGCGGAAGATGGCGTTGTTGAGAAACAGCAACATCACCACCCCCGAGCCGCCGAGCGCGATGCGCGTGTAGTTGGCGCCGCCGGCCACGATGGCCGGCGTAGCCCCCATGAGAGTGAGCAGGTGGGGCGCCAGGAAATAGAACGGAAGTCCCATCAGGCAGGAAGTAATGAGGCCGAGAAATATGGCCTGCACGGCAGAGACGGCGGCGCCTTCAGGATCCTTTTCGCCGATGCGTCGAGCCACCATCGCAGTAGTAGACATGCCCAGTCCCATGCCAACAGCGAAGACCAGGGTGAGCACGGACTCGGTGAGACCTACCGTGGCAATCGCGTCGGCCCCAAGACGGCTGACCCAAAAGACATCGACTACGGCAAAGAGGGACTCGAGCACCATCTCCAACACCATGGGGATGGCAAGCAGAAGAATGGAGCGGTTGAGACTGCCCTCCGTGTAGTCCTGGTGACTGCCGCGTAGGGCTTCTCGCACAGAGTGCCAAAGCGTCGGGTTGGGGTTTGAGGAGGTTTTGGGTGGCATGAATTTAAGGCAGGGGATTAGCCGCCGGCAAGGGCACGGCCTGCCGCGGCGCCGGAGGCCCAGGCCCACTGGAAGTTGAAGCCACCGAGGTGCCCGGTGACGTCCACGACTTCACCGATGAAGTATAGCCCCGGCACTTTTCGGCTCTCCATGGTGCGTGCGTTCAGCTCATTGGTATCGACGCCCCCGGCGGTGACCTCGGCTTTCTCGTAGCCTTCACTGCCGGCGGGGTAAATCGTCCAGTCGTGGACTGCCTTTTCTGCCGTCTCGAGAGCCTGGTTGGTGAAGGCAGCGGGAGGGTGCAGCGCCAGCCAGCGATCCCCTAAACGATGCGGCATGACGGAATGGATGGCATTGCGGACCGCAGCCAGATCACGTTGATTGATTTGGGCGCGCACCGGACTGGTCCAGACCTGGTCTGGCGCCAGGTCGATGGCCACCGATTCCCCGGGCTGCCAGTACGACGAAATCTGCAGCACTGCCGGCCCGCTGATGCCCCGATGGGTAAAGAGAAGTTTTTCGCGGAAGCGCGCGCCGCCGGCAGTGGCGACCACTTCGGTGGAGATGCCCGCGAGCGGCGCGTAGTTCTTAAGATCCTGCGGAGCAAAGGTGAGGGGTACCAGGGCCGGGCGGCACGGCTGCAGCTTCAAACCAAATTGTTCTGCTACCTGGTAGCCGAATGGCGTTGCGCCCATCTTGGGAATCGAGAGACCACCCGTGGCGACCACCAGCGCGGCGGCGGAGAAATCACCGCGATCGGTTTCGACGCGGAAGAGATCCTGCTGGTCTGGCCCGCGATCGATGGAGCGTACCGACGTATTCACCAGTGTCTCGACCTGGGCGGCAGCGCATTCCTTTTCCAGCATAAGAACGATGTCCTGCGCGGAGCGATCGCAGAACAGTTGGCCGAGAGTTTTCTCGTGCCAGGGGATTTGGTGCTGCTCGACGAGGGCGAGGAAATCGGCCGGCGTGTAGCGGGCTAACGCAGACTTGGAAAAGTGAGGATTGGCGGAGAGAAAATTCGCGGCCGTGGTGTGCAGGTTGGTGAAGTTGCAGCGGCCGCCGCCCGAAATGAGGATCTTTTTGCCGGCCCGGGGTGCGTGGTCGAGCAGCAAGACCCGTTGGCCGCCGCGCCCAGCGTACATGGCACAGAACAGGCCGGCGGCGCCGGCACCCAGAATGAGCACATCGTAAGAAGATTGGCCGGCAGAGTTGGCCGGCCGGGATACATGCATGCCGATACTAACCTTTGGCGCGATTGGCCGGTTTGCGGCCGGGGACGCGTTTAGCGGGACGCTTACCGGGTTTGCGGGGCAGGGTGGCCGGTCCAGACCTGGGCCGCCTGGCGGCCTTTTCTGAAGGCTGCGGCGTCCGCTTGCGGGCAGCACGATGGAGTTGCAGAACCTCGTCCTCTTCCAGCTCCCGCATCTTTCCGGGGGTCACATCGAGCACCAGCGGGCCGAAACCAACCCGCCGCACTTTCTCCACAAAATGGCCCACTTCTTCGAACATCTTGCGGATCTCACGGTTCTTGCCTTCGGTCAGAATGACCTCGTACCAGGGATTGTCAGTGTCGCGGATGAGCGTGATCCGGGCTGGCTGCGTCATGACGCGCCCTTCCCTTTCTCCGCGGCGGCCGCGCTCAATCATTACGCCCCGGCGAAGTTGCTCCAGCGCTGCCTCGGTCGGCTTACCGCTCACTTTCACCAGGTACGTTTTCTCTACGTTGGAGGCAGCGCTGGTGAGAATGTTGGCCAGCTCGCCGTCGTTGGTCATCAGCAATAAGCCTTCGCTCTGATAGTCCAGGCGGCCGACGGGGAAAACGCGCGCCCCCACGCGCTCAAAAAACTTCATCACCGTGGGACGGCCTTCGGGGTCAGACACTGTGGTCACCACGCCCTTGGGCTTATTCAGCATGAAGTAGCGGAACTTTTCGGGCCGCTTGAGAAGTTTGCCGTCCACTCGAATGTGATCGCGCTCAGGGTCGGCTTTAGAGCCAAGTTCGGTCACCGTCTGGCCGTTTACCTGCACCCTGCCGGAAGTGATCAGCTCTTCGGCTTTGCGGCGCGAGGCAAGCCCCGCGGCCGCAACAATCTTCTGCAGCCGTTGCTGCTTACCTGGGCCGGTCTGTTCGCTCACGCTCATGGCTCGCTTTCGGTTCCCGGCGTGGTCGCCGCTGGGTGTTCAGATGGTGTTTCCGGCTCCGCGGTTTCGTCGGGGGAGGACTGGTGCGCAGCCTCTTCCTCTGGCTCCGCCTTAGGCACAACGGATGATTCTTCTATCCGGTCTTCTTCGGCTTCGCCTGCAGCTTCGGCAGACGATTCAGCTGGGCTCTCGCCTTCAACTTCCACCGCAACTTCGGGCTCAGTCTCGGACGCCTCTCCGCCCTGGCCCTCTGCCGAAGCCACTGCCGCGCTCTCGCCCGCGTGGACCAGTGGTTCCGTCGATGGCGCGAGGGCATCTTGCGCTTCGCCTTCAGCTTCAGACTCGGCCAGTTCCCCGGCCATTTTCTCAAACTCTTCCATGCTTGGCAGATCGTTGAGATCTTTCAAGCCGAAGCGCAGCAGGAACTCCTTCGTGGTCTTGTAAAGGATGGGGCGGCCGATGACCTGTTTTCTACCCGCCGTGGTGATCAGTTTTCGGCTCACCAGGCTGCCCAGCACGCCACCTGAATCGACGCCGCGAATCTCGCTCACTTCGGGCGCGGTGACCGGCTGTTTGTAGGCGATGACGGCGAGCGTTTCCAGCGCCTGCAAGGAGAGCTTCATGGGCGGCTTGAGGCTTTTCACAAACCCGCGCACCGCATCGTGATATTCAGGCTTGGTCGCCATGCGGTAGCCGCCGGCAATCTCTCGAATCTCCATCCCGCGATCACTGCCGGCGTAGTCTCTGATCAGTTCTTCCAGCACCCCCTGCAGTACCTGGCGAACCTGGCGGTCGCGCGCACGAGCCTGTTTCTTCTCGTCTGCTTCCGCAGAAGAGGGTACGGTTTCTTCCGCCACTACTTCCGGCCGGGGCTCCGTCTCGTCAGCCGTTGCTTCGGGTTCTGGCGCAATGCCGGCCAGTTCTATTTGCTCGGCGGGCGGCTCCGGTGGGGGCGCGGCTGTGGCTGCTTCCTCGAGCCCCTGCATCACCTCTTCCGCAAACATGGTGGCGAGCAGGGCCAGGGTGACTGGTTCCTCGGCTGCATAGACGACTGCTTCTAACTTCGCTTTTAGGCTCATGGAGGAGGAACGTGTACTGCTTCATACTATCGAAGCACCCCTGTTTTCGCTCGCCTTCGCGACCGCCTGCGCAGCAAAGCGAACCCGGATGCTCAAACCTGACAGCATTTCGCCAGCAGTCGCTGATCACACCGCGCTGCTAGCGCGGGTGCACATCTCGCCCATTGATAGAGCCTGCGGTTTTGGGCGCAGGATCGACAATCAGGGTAAAGTTCTGCTCTGCGGTGAGGGTGCCGGTCGCTACATCGACTGCGTGAAAGATGACCGTATACGTATCTGCCGTAGTACCGGGTGTGACCGTGGTCGTGCCGCCGGTTCCGGCCGCCCCGGAGCTGTTGCTGCTAGTGCCACTACCCCCACAGGCAAGCATCGCCGAGAAGACAACCGCGCACAGCACGCTTGCCAGAAAAGATGACCAGCGCCGCCGCGCCGCAGGTAGCCATGCGACCAAAGCAAACGCGAGCATACTGGAAGCGACGCCTTCCCAGGCGCCGG
The DNA here is from genome assembly GCA_964657465.1 of uncultured Acetobacteraceae bacterium. GTDB lineage: Bacteria > Acidobacteriota > Terriglobia > Terriglobales > Acidobacteriaceae > PALSA-350. The sequence goes on from CAZZVD010000019.1 coordinate 19,990, forward strand.
ACCCAGTGCTCAAGTGCGCCTTCGTCGGGCCAACACCCGGTTGAGCTTTGCTGCCCGGGGCAACGGTTTGAATGGTAACGGTCACAAGAGGTGGAGATTGCTCGTTAGTAATCGTCACCTGTGGGGGCGCGAAGCTGCAGGTTGGCAAATGAATGTCGCCCGTGCTGCTGGGCTTGACGATACAGCTCAGATCCACTGCTCCGGTAAAGCCGCCAGAGCCAGTAACGTCGATCTGGTCTGTCGTTTGGCTACCCGCATCAACGACCGCTTTGAAGCTTCCATAAACGCCGATAGAGAGGAACTGCCCGGTTCCGTTTCCGCAGCCTGCCGTGCATGTAACCGCCAGCGGTACGGATGTGTCGGAAGGAGTGAAGTTGCCGTCGCCGGCAAACGTTGCGGTGATCAGGTTTTGACCCAGAATCAACTGTGAGACGTACACGTTGAGCACCACGGAGTCACAGATCAGCTTGCCCGTGGCACACGTGCCGGCTGAGGGGACGGGACTGCCGAGAAGGGTGTTAGTCGTGGTGTTAGTGAAGTTGATGACCCCGGTGGGAAAAATCATGAGTGTGGGCGGATTGAGGGCGAGAGTGGCCGTCACGTCCAGGAAGCCCATGCTGATCGTGGCCGCGCTGGAGGAAAGGCTCACACTGGTGGGCGCTTTGAGCACGGTAAACGCGATCGGTCCGGCGCTACTGGGGTTGTAACTTGCGTCTCCGTTATAAGTAGCGGAGATGTCATGGGTGCCGGCGCCGCACAACAGCTGAAATTCGGCGCCGCCAGAGGCATCGACAGCAGCCGGGTAATTGACGCAGAAGGGGCTTGCGTCGTCCTGGAAAAAGACTGTTCCAGTTGCATTCGCGATAGGGTTAAGAGCCGCGGATTGCGAGAGACCTATGGGGACCGCACGCGCGAAGATAAGAGTGCCCAGCGGCACGGAAGCTCCCGCTACGCTGACTAGCTGCCGGCTGGGACTAAAGGCAGATAGGCTCAGCTGCAAATTGCTGTCTTCGGGCGAAACCGCAAGGGCAACGCCGGGCGAGGTACTGCCCTGGTACTTACCATCCCCGGCATAGTTGCCAAAGAGGGTGTAAGTGCCACCGGGCAATTGGGTGTAGGTACCGGCGCCCGCGCCGTTCACCAGCGCGAGGGGCGGCATGCTCTCCATGCCGGCTCCACTGCTGACGAGGGCGATGCTCCCTGTGGCTGCCGCAGGATTGACCGCCGTGTTAATGTTCACCGCGGTGCCATGTTTGAAGGTGCTCTTGTCGACGGTAAGGCTTGTGCTGGTGGCGGCACGCACATCGCTTTGCCAGCTACTCGCCAACAGCGAGACGTCGACGCTGCCCAGGCCGGCTGCCAGGCTGTACCCCTGGTTCGTTTCATAGCCGGTCAGAAAGCTGTTGGCTCCGCAATTCGGACTGCCTGCCGTGCAGTAAACGGCATTGTTGCTGGTACTGATTTTATGAAATACAGCAGGCGTGGTCTGCGCAAGTTTGTACAAGACCCAGTTGGCTTGGCCTAGACGAACGGAGGCGCCGATCTTTTGATTAACAATGGCGAGCATGGCGGCGAACGCTGGAGCAGAAGCCGAGGTACCGCCGAATGCGTGAATGGTTTCGCCGCCGCTCTGGCAGTCTCGCGGCAAACACACTGCCCAGGCCGCATGGTTCTCACCGCTGCCGGCAAACAATGACACATCAGGCAGATCGCGAACACTATCGGTGTTACTGGGTGGGTAGCTTTGTTGCCAAATTGGTTTCAGGTAGCCCGCGGGCGCGCCGCTGCTCCAATCGCCTGCGCTGCTAAGCCCACCGCCCCCGGCGACGATGTTGGCTGCTCCGGTTTGGTCTTTAAAGATCGTGTTGCCGCTCAGGGGCCCGGTCGTCGCGGTGGAGATGTTCCAGACATTCTCTGGTATGTACCCGAGCGCGGTGGTAAAACCGCCGTCGGGAGAGGGGTTCGCGTACGTGGCGAAGCTTTTATTCAGCGCGTTGAAGTCGGTACCGCCGACCGCGACATTGAATGGTGTGGAAGCCAGGCCATTGACAGCGAACCCCTGCGTGGCTGGTTTCGGTTGATTGAAATCGTCACAACCCGCCGAACCAGAGTCGCCGCTGGATACCGTCACGGTGATTCCCTGCGCGGCGGCCTGCTCCCAGGTATTAAAAATCTCCTGATTGCCAGCCGCACCCTGGTCTGCTTCACAACCCAGGTAGCTGACGCTTAAGAAACTAACAACATTGTCGTCAACCGCCCGCAGCGCCGCGAGCAGAATGCCAGGCTGAAAGGTAGAATCAGCAGCGCTGTACACCGTGATGTGCGCTCCTGGAGCCACCGCCCGAGCAACCTCGTTATCCAGGAGAAACTCCGAATCATCGGCGCGGACATACAGACTATCCTCGTTGCCGTCGTACACTGCCTCCTCGTTGTACATGGGCAGAGCGAACAGGGATTCGTAATTCTGAACCGGCGCAAAATCGATGAGAACATTTTCCACCAATCCGATATCGATCCCGGTTCCATCGAGAGGCGCTTGCCCGGGCGGCCATGCCTTGTTGAAACCATTAGGCGAGTTATAGATAGTGGCTGCATCGCCTGGGCCAAGCAATAAGTAGGGAGCGCCATTCAAACTAGCTGTCAAAGAAGGTGTGAAGCGCTGGTTGGATGCTTTCCAGATAGTGGAGGGCGCAGCCCGTAACTGGGGGTGTGGCTTGAAGTCATTAAGACCAGCGATCCCGGCTACGATGGGCGCGAGCGCAGAGGGGATCATGGGATCGGCAGTGTTAGCCCAGTGCAGCGATCCGCCCCGTTCGTAGTGATGGATTTGCGTGTGGAACGCCTGCTGCACCTGACCCACGGTGCCAGAGAACTCAATCGCCGAACGCCCTTTTCCGATCTTGGCGACGGAGAACCCGAGGCTTTGCAGCCAATTTTGCAGAATGGCCAGATCGGCAGTCGATGCTCCGTAAAGCAGGCCAAATTGTTCTGGCGTGACAAACTTCCCAAAGTTTGGCGAACCAGGCGTCTGCAATTGCTGAAGGTAGGTTTGCAGGGCTGCCTGTTGCTCCGGGCTTCGCTTGAGTACGAGCAACAGCCGCTCGGCCGGCATGCCCACCGGGGCTGCTCCGCGATCCTGGGCGGGAAGAGCCGCAGGGTGAGTGTTTCCGCGTAGGCTGATCAGCGAGCGCTCGTCGATCGCTTGAGTAATCAGAGGCCGGGGAGAGGCCGCCGACTGGTCCATTGCGACCAGGGCGAGTGGCGCTGCACACAGGAGCGTGAGCGCGGAGAGGCGAAGAGCATTGCCGGACCGCAAAGCGGAAGAAAGCATGCTTGCTGCACCCGTCTAAACCGGATTCTGGCGAAAGTGGGCCCACGGCCATCGCGCATTTCACACGACGGCACACGATGGAACAAGGCAGAACCTGAAAATCCAAATGAACCAGTGCGGGGAGTCTACCCTGCTGTTTCGTTCTTTTCAACGCATTTCCATCCCACCAGGCTCTTCCGCCTTCACTTTTGTAACTTTGACATTTCGAGAAGGCGGGGCTGGGCCAGGCAGGAGTGCGCCCTGATCTGATCAGGGTTGCAGGTAGGCGAGGTTATCGAAGCGGAGTTTCTCTCCATGGGTAAAGTCGAACAGTACCGCGGAGCTTGGGTCGCGCCAGCCGGTTTTCAGGCGGCGGAGTTCGCCCGGCTTGATGGTGAAGGCCATCTCACGTACCTCCGGCGAACGAACTGTCACGGTTGCATCCTGATCTCCGTCATTGTAGACATCGATCCCGGCGAAGATGCGAGGAGAGGCGAAATTGAAAGCCGCCTGGCGAGCTTGCGGTACTGCCAGGGCAAGGGTGAAGGTGCCGAACTTTCCGTAGGGAGTCGCGATCTGCCAGTCGCCTGGTACCCAGTCGATGACACCCGAGGGATAGCCGCCCGCCAGGAGGGTTCCTGCGGCAAGATGGGGGTCGTCGAAGGTGATGTAAGAGGGGGTGGGCGCTCCCGTTTTACCCTGGATATCCACATCGCGGCCGGTGGTGTGCAGCAGCGTGAGGGTATGGGTCGCATCGTCGAAGGTGTACCCCTCGACATCCAGATCTTTGCGGCGGGTGATCGCCTTTCCCCCCACAGATACCGTGGCCGGTACAAAATCCAGGCGGAGCACATCGGTCGATGCGGCATCGAAGGTGCTGTATGTCACCGAGCCTGCGCCGTATGCGATTTTTGTGACTACGCTCAGCGAACCCAGCAGATGCGACTCGTCAGCAGGCGCCCAAGAGGGCACGGCCCAAAAGGCGTCCATCATGCGGCGAGGACCATCCGAGAACTCATCGGTAAACCACCACTGCGCGCTGAAAGGCGCGTGTGCGGCGGCGGACAGGCCCTGGAAGTAGGTCACCCAGTTGTAGGTGCGGTACGCTTGCTCCTTATATGCCACGTCCCCGGTGTTGGCGTAGTACAGCGCTTCCACCGCGGCCAGCCTGGAACTGTGACTGTCACAACATTCGTTGGGAGGATTGCAACAGTACTCTGTGCCACCACTCCCCTGCTCGGTGGTCACGGTTGCGCCATGCACGATGTACTTGGGCCACTTGGGCGTGGTCTTGACCCAGTCGATCAGCTTGCGCGTGTGCTCCCGCCATTCCGGATCCTTGTCGGGATGCAAAAGAACGTAACGGGCAAATTCGAGCGGAATCACCTGGTTCATGTTGTCCATCGAGCCAGGGACATCTTCAAAGTAGCCGACCCATACGTTGTTTTGCATGGGGTATTTCATGAGCCAGGCCCAGGCGCCTTCGCGCACACGCTGGTAGGCGGCGGTGTCGCCCTGGCCAAGACGCATCAGTTCATCGAACAGCATGATCGGCTCGACTACGTTGGCGGAGTAGGGGAACATGCCTTTGCCGCCGGTCAGACTCCCGTCGCGCGCGAAGCAGCGGTAGGGCCAGGGCGAGATGTGTTCATCCCCTGGTTTGTAGTTCTTGACCAGGGCCTCGGCGCAGCGGATGGCTGCTTGCAGGTATTTAGTGTCGCCGGTCATCTCGTACAAGCGCAGGTAGGCGTAGCCGTCTTCTCCCACCACGTGCGGCTCAATAAAATCTTCCCCGTGCTCGCTCCAACCGGTGTAGCGGCGGGACCCGGGATTGGCCGAGGGATACGGCACCTGCGACCAGGCATAACCCGCCGGAGTGAGCCCGTTGGCCAGTTCGTAGTCCACCAGGTCCTGAAGGAACGCGACCGTACGCGGATCGCCTGTATACGGGTAAAGCCGCTCAACAAAGCCTTGCATCATGGCACGCAGATAGCCGGTGGAATTAGCCCAATGCCAATCAGGGAACATTTCGAAGGTGGTGCGGTCAAAATCGAAACAGCAGAAGTACCAGGGAAGGCGCTGTCGATTGCGTTGATCCAGGAGGATGGTCCATTGCGAGAGAAAATAGCCGGCATACGAGTAGCCGGTGTCCTCTGCAATAGGAAACGGCAGCAGTTTGCCCTGCTTATCCAGAGCGACGGGCCGCCCGGCGATGGAAGGCGCATCGACCGTCGAAACGACCGGGAACGGCTGCTGGCCGAAGCTGGCGGCGGTAGAGCAAAGTAGAACTACCGCAACGGTGGCTGATTTAATAGCTCGTGTCATAGCGCACCACCAGGATGGTTGAGATAAGAACAATAGCTGCCCCGCCCAAGGCCGCAGGGTTCAAGCGCTCACCTAACAAGACTGCTGCCAGCAACACGCCACCCACAGGCACCAGGTAGAGAGAGGTGGACGCGGTGGTCACGTCGAGATGCTGAAGGGCCTTGAAGAAGAGCAGCATGGAAGCGCCATACATGAAGAACGCAAGGAAAAGAAATGCGGCCCAGCTTTTGCCGTCGAAGGTAAGGAAGCTGCGCCAGTGGAAAGGTTCCGCCCAGATCAAGAGAGGGATACTGGCTACCGAGGCGGTTACATAGCTGTAGATCAGGATCTCGACTTCCTGATATTTCTTCATCAGGCCCTTGCAGAAAACGTTGTAAAAGGCGGACCCGAAGCAGCCGGTGAAGATGAGCAGGTTTCCGGAGAGATACTTCATGGAGCTGAAGGAAGCCTGGCGTAGATCGCCCACCGAGAGGAACGCCACGCCGACCAGCCCAATCGCGAGAGAGGCAATCCTTAGCGGTGTGAGCCGCTCCCGCAGCATAAAGGATGCGAGCACGGCGCTGATGACGGGGATGAGCAGGTTGAGGATGGCCCCATTCGACGCCAGCGACTTGCTGATGCCCCAGGTCATGCCGAGTTGAGCAAGCATCTGACCGGCGATGCCGGCTATGGCGAAGCGAATCCAATCGCGCGAGGAAGGAGCCACGGAATCCGGGTTCTGCCGCCGCAAACGTAGCAGCAGCGGCACGAACAGCAGCGTGGTCACATAGAAGGGAAGGAAAGTGATGGCGATGGGGCCAAGATGGGGGTCAAGAACTTTAACCGCGATCCCCTGCCCTGACCAGATAAGAGACGCCAGCGCCATTAAAAGAAAATAGAAGAGCGTGACCCGTACGCCTGATTTCGCTGTAGGGGCAGTCACGCTCATACGGTAGCCTGCATCGTGCGAATACCAAACCGGTCGGCGCCGATGGAACTTCCCTCGAACACGTAGGGATCGAAATCGCGGAGCTCTCCGTAAGCGGCCACTACCTTCTGGAACGCCTCTTTGCCCTGGGCTGAACCCAGCACTGCTACGGTGCCGCCGGCGCCGCCACCAGTGATCTTTGCGCCGAATAACTGGCCATCTCCCGCGTGCTGCCGAACGAGATCGACGATCTGATCGGTAGCTTCTGCGCCCAGCCCACATTGGGTGTAGGACCAGTGAGACTGGTACATCAATTCGCCCATTTGGCGGAAGGCGGCGATGGATGGCGAATGCGAGGCGCCGCGGGCCAGCTCAATGAAAAGCTCGATCCGCTGGTTCTCTTCCACGGCATAGCGGGTGCAATCGCGCACCCGATACTTCACATCCGGGCGAACGGTTGTGAATGGATCAGGATGAACCGCTCCATGCGCCAGTATGTCGGCACCTGACATCCACTCCGGCAAACGCCGTTCGTATTTTGATCGAAACAGCGACGGTACCAGGTTTGAGAGAAAACCATTCCAGCGCGGGTCGCTGTAGCGGGGGATGGCTCCGCTTACATCTTTCCGGATGGGCAGATTCTCCCACTCGCAGATCAGGCGGTAGCCGATGAATGCAGCAGCCCGGGCCGCTTCATACTCGATGCCTGTGACCGCGTGGCGCACGCCGGAGTCGATAGCCCAGCACTGCAGACCTTCCGGCAACTTCACCAGCGGACGCAGTTCGCACGGCTGACACAGCAGCGGCAATACGTAACCTTCATCGCCGAGAACCGAGGCCGCCTGATCCATGATGCCGCAGGCTGACTCCGCAATCACGTTCTCTACCCACTGGCATGCTTCCGCCAGCTCGACACCCTCCATGGATATGCCGTAGCAGGCTGCAGCCGCCTTCATCACGGCCACCTCCACAGCGGCCGATGAGCTCACCCCTTTATTGCAGGGCACTTCGGATTGGATGTAGATCGATGCACCGGATTGCACCTGGCCGGGGTATCGCTGGCGGAGAAGGAGAAATGCCCCCAGCACGTAGGCCGTCCAGCGTATCTCAGGACGCGCATTGACCAGTTGTCTTACCGCGTGTTCGTCGGTGAGCTGAGGGAATTCAAAGGTCACCTGTGGCAACCAGCCTTCCTCGCTCATCTGCGGATTGAGGAAGCTGATTTTCTGATCGGCTCGCTTCTGTGCCGCCGCCCATGTGGCTTCACGAATGGTGCTCTCGAACACCAGGCCACCGGTGTAGTCGACATTGCCGCCCATCAGATCGAGCCGGCCGGGCGCACGGCTGATGAACACGGGAGCTTTCGGGGAGAAGTACTTCTCCTCTCCCCGGATGGCAGCAATCACTGACTCAAATGCGCTCACGCAGTTTCTCTGGCTGCCAGCTCGCCAGCCGCAGCGCCGGAGCCTGCCACCGCCTGAGACGCAACCTCATGAATGCTGTCGATCACGTATTGCACCACATCGTTGGACAAGCGTGGATGGATCGGAAGGCTCACATACTTATGGAACAGCGCTTCCGCTACCGGGCACTCTCCCGGTTGGTGGCCCAGCTTGCGATACACGCTGGTCAGGTGGATCGGCATGTAGTGCGACCAGGTCTTGATCTGTTTACCCGTGTAGAGCTCCCACATGAAATCCTCCTTGTTGAGCGAGAAGGACGATTCCAGCAGCAAACAGTAGATGTGAAACACATGCTTATTGTGCGGGGCCACGAACGGGAGCGTTAACCCGGGAATGCCCTTTAGACCCTGGGTGTACATCCCGGCAATCTCAATGCGGCGCGCATTGAGCTGGTCGAGCTTTTTCAGTTGCACCAGCCCTACGGCAGCCTGCACATCAGTCATGCGGTAGTTGAAACCGATCTCTTCGAAATCAAGGTACCAATAGCGTTTGCCCATGGGATGGATGGATTCATCCAGTGGCAGATACTTGCCTTTGGGATCGTAGGTCAGGCAGCAGAGTGAACGATGCGAGAGCATGCTTTCGTACAGCGACTTGTCGCTGGTGGTAATGAGGCCGCCCTCGCCAAGAGTGACCATGTTCTTCTGTTGATGGAAGCTGAACACCGCCATATCGCCCAGCGAGCCGGCCTTGCGCCCTTTGTAATCCGCTCCGGCTGCGTGGGCAGCATCTTCAATCACCTTGATGTTGCGCGGCCTCGCCAGATCGTTGAGAGCATCCATGTCACTGCACTGTCCGTAGAGATGGACAGGCACGATCGCTCTCGTACGCGGCGTGATCTTCTTCTCGACAGATGCTGGATCGAGGTTGAGCGTGCGTGCATCCACATCAGCAAACACCACAGTTGCGCCCAGAACAGCGGCCGCATTCGCAGTGGAGATCCAGCTTATGGGAGTGGTGATGACCTCATCACCGGGGCCAACCCCGGCGGCGATCATGGCCAATTGCAGGCCGGTGGTTCCCGAGGAGACAGCCAGACCGTACGTTGCTCCGCAATACGTCGCGAACGCTTCTTCAAACGCCTTCACTGCCGGGCCGCAGGAGGGCGCGCCGGCACGCATGACTTCCAGTACGGCCTCCTGTTCTTCTTTGCCGTACGTGGAGCCATGGCCGAACTCCAGCTCATGGATAGCCTTGGGTAAGTTCATGCAAAGCACCTTTCGATCACCTGATCACAGGATTCGAATTCGATATCGTAAAGTTTTTTGATCTTTTCGGTCAGCAGAAAGTGGTCTTCACCGCGTGGAGCGCGGCCGGGTATGGGATCGTCTTTGGGTTGAACAAGGTCGCTCGACACATTCACCCGTCGTGCCAGGCGACAGCCCAGTTCGTAGCGAGAAACGCTGTCAGAAGCACCCGCGTGATACAGCCCGACCGCTTGTGAATCAGCCAGCAGGCGCAGCATCAAGCTACTCAGGCAGGCGGCATGGAGCGGATTTCGTTTCTCTGTAGTCGAAAGGTAGAGCGTCTCCCCTGCCATTAATTTCGCGACCATGCTCTCCACCATGCCTGGAGCGGCAGGGATCCTCGATCGGCCAAGAACCAGGGCGAAACGGATGATGCAGGCGGAAGGCACCAGCGCCTTCACCGCCAGCTCGGCCCACACCTTTGTTCTGCCATACACGCTCACCGGGCTCACCGGGTCTTCTTCCCCATAGCCGTGCTGCTTGCCATCGAAGACGGCTGCGGTGGAGGTAAACAACAGGCGAGCGTTGGCGCGGGCACATGCGTTGGCGACATGTTCTGCTCCCCGTGCATTGATGGCGAACGCCTCAGCCGGCGCTCGCTCGCAGCGATCGATATCGGCTATGGCGGAGAGCAGCAGCACCTGGTCCGGCCGCTGCTCGCTGAACACGCGATCGACACTTGAGGCGTCTGCGATGTCGATGGCTACACTGCCTGCGGCATTGGTGTTGCGGCTCCCGCAAACCAGATCATATGTATCGGCAGTGGTTGCACTTTCGACTGCGTACCTGCCGAGAAAGCCACCCGCTCCGATAATGAAAATTCTTTGCTTCTGCACCCGTAACCCCGTACTGATGACCGTTGCGTTCTTCAAAGCATGGCTTGATAAAAAACAGAGACGGCCCGGTCCCGAGCGGTCGCGCCGTCTCTGCCGGCTTAGAAGGAATACCTAAGCGCGACCTGCAGCCGCCGGTTGTCGATGGCAGTCGAAGAGACTTGCCCTTCGGCTGAGTCTCCCACCACGTTATCCGGAGCGGCAAAGTTGGGATGATTGAAGGTGTTGAACACGTCAGTACGGAACAACACCTGCTGACGCTCGGTCAGATGAAAGGTCTTGGAGAGCGACGAATCCAGCTGCTGCTCCCCATCGGCGTGCAAGGGATTCACGCCGGATGTGCCGTAAGTCATGGGCGTGGTGTGAATGACAAACGCGTTGGTGTCAAACCATTTGGAAACGGTTGGGTTGCTGATCTTGCCATTGCCCACCCGATCCGGGCGATTGGTCTGGCCGTTGTTGAGCGAGGTCGAATCATTTGCGATGACGTCGAAGCGCGTGCCGCTACGGACGTGGATCAGGGAGGAATATTGCCATCCGCCGAGGAAGGCATCGACCACGCGATTTGCATTGCCAAGGAATCGCTGCCCGCGACCAAATGGAAGATCCTGCCGCAGCTGCGCATTGAAGATGTGAGCAATGTCCTGCTGGGTGGGGCCGTAGTACTGGTTGATATTGGCTGGATCCAGGTTGTAGCCGTTGGCGAAATTGCGCCCGTGAGCATAACCGGCGTTGATGAACGTGGACTTGCGAATGTTGCCCGCAAAGCGGACCGTCAGCGCGTCATACCAGGTGCCCGCGATGGATCGGGAGATGGGAATATCGCCTAGTTGAGGGTATTCGCTGATCAGAGGACGCTCGGTGTTGTAATCGGTCCCCGGCGCGGTGGGTGGGGCCTGGTTGATGTTGATCGAATGTAGATTGTGCAGTCCGCGGACGTTGAGATAGCCGACATCGACAATCATGCCCGGGCGAATCTCGCGCTCAATATTGAGCGTGGCCTGATCGACCCGTTGATTGCGCCAGCCGTACTCCACGCCGCGTATCAGGGCGTTGGCGGGAATCACCAGCTTCCCTGATTTGTCGAACTCCGCATTCGCCAGGGGTAAGCCATCGCGGGAGAGCTGGAGAGTGGGCGACAAACTGTTCGGGGTCAACAAAGCCTGTTTTGCGTAGTTGGGGTAGGTCAGGCCTTCAATGGTCAGAGGGCCGGCCCAGTAGGCCATCCAGTAAGAAATACCGTAGCCGCTACGAATGCTGGTTTTGCCGTGGTCCGGGCTCCAGGCGAAGCCGACGCGGGGTCCCCAGTCGCTGGTATCGAGGCCCAGAGCCGGGCTGCGATTGCTGGAGCTGGCTACTACCAACTGGTTGGTGCGCGTATCCCAATTGGACTGGCGGTTGTGGCGTTCGATAGGCCGGCTGGTGAGGTCGTAACGCAGGCCGAGGTTTAGGGTAAGCGAGGGCAGGATCTTGAAGTCATCCTGGGCATACCAGGCGTTCTGCCAATAGGTCTGGTAAGGCGCACCGGCAGTGAAATGGGCGCGGGCACTGGAGGTCATCGTACCCAGCAGGAAGCTGGGATACGCAACGGGTTGCACAGCCAGGGCACTGGAGGGATCGCCGCCACCGTTGTAGCCAACACCGTCGTATGAGGTCATCGCTTCGCTGAAGGTGAGGCTGCCGCGCGGATCGTCGCCGCCAATTACGTCGGCGGAAACATCCACCACGTAGTTGATGTTGGTGCCCGCTTTGATCAGGTGTTTGCCTTTGGTCCAACTGAAGTTATCAGCCACCGAAACTGTATTGCTGACGATGTAGCCGACCCAGTCGGGTTCGTTGATAGCTGGCACGCCAGGCATGTAGAACTCAGCCAATCCCTTGCTGGAGGGATCGTTCGCCAGGTTGCCATTGGGGATGCCGAAAGTATTGTTCCAGGCTTCAGACAGTCCTTTCGTACTGGTGCGTACGTTGGAACGATTGAAGGCCAGGCGAAACTCGTTCATCTTAGTAACGCCGAAATTGTGAAAATCAGAAAACAGCATGTTCTGGTTCAGTGTTTTCGAGTCGGCATTGCCGCTCTGGAAAAACAGGTTAACGTTCGTGGTGTTGTCGTTGACTGCATCGAGTACGGTGTAGCGAAAGAAAATACGATCGACACTGGTGGGGTTGTAATCCAGCCGCGCGTCGGCCTGGTGCGCTGACTGATGGTTGTTGTACAGGTATTGAAGGTTCTGGCTGATGCCGGGAAGATTGGCAACGCCGAAGATCTTGGCCGAGTTCATCAAAGTAGACGAGCTGTCCCAGCGGCTTTGCGGAATGATGTTTCCGGCAAATGGGGTGGCGCCGATTACATTGCCGTTGCTATCGACGACGCGAGTGTTGGGATCGTAAACCTGCCCATAGGTATTGCCGGCGTCATCGACTTGCCCGGGCACGTATAGCTCAGAGAAATCTCCGTTGAGCATCCTGGAAGTGGGTGCGGTGGTGAACGCGGGAGAACTGCTGTACAGCAGCGACCCCTGGTAATCCGCAAAAAAGAACAGCTTGTCTTTCAGGATGGGACCGCCAATCGCGCCCCCGAATTGATTCTTGCGAAACGGTGTCTTCGGCACGCCCACGGCGAAGTAATTGAGCGCATCGGTCGCTTCGTTACGCAGGAACTCAAAAGCCGCCCCATGAAACTGATTGCTGCCCGAACGGGTGGTGATGTTCACCACGGCGCTGCCGGAAAACCCGAACTCAGCGTTGTATTTGCCGGTGTAGACTTCGACTTCCTGCACGCCTTCAATGGGCGGCGTCACGCTGATGTAGGCGTTCTGCGGCTCACGATTGGGAACCCCGTCGACGTACACGGAATTGGCATTCGAATCCACACCACCGATCGAAGCCAGTTGCGGACGCGTTTGACCCACCGCAGAGCCATTCTCCCCGCCGTTGGTTCCGTAGTTGCCGCTGCCTACTTCGTTGTTCGCGCCCGGTATCAGGTTCATCTGATAGAGCGGATTTCTGTCCAGGTTGGGCAGAGCATCCAGTTCCTGGTGAGAAAACGTCTGCGATAGCTCTGAGCTTTCGGTCGCCACGTTGATGGTATTGGCTTGCACTTCGACCGTCTGTCCGGTGTCGCCGACGAGGAGTGAGAAATCGACGCGGTTGGTGCCGCCGGCGTCGACGATCACGTTGGTCCGCACGGCCTTCTGAAACCCTTGTTTTTCTACATCGACGTGGTACGTGCCGGGTACCAGAAAGTTAATCAGGTATTCCCCACTGTCGAGGGTTGTGGTCCGGGTAACCACGCCGGTGCCATCGTTTGTCGCAGTTACGGGCACGTTAGTGATAATAGCGCCGCTAGAGTCGGTGACGAATCCCGACATCTTGCCGGTGTTGATCTGTGCTAAACAAAGAGAGGAGCCCACTAGAAATACGATTGCGCACAACAGGCCGTGACGTTGCATAGACACAGTCCTCCTGAAATTTTCTGCGGACACCTTCTCGGGCTGGGCTATTCCGCGATCAGTACTTTTGTTAACTTGCGGAGCTTCTTGATCTCCGCTTCTTTAACCCCCTGGTCGGTAATGACCAGGTCGCACTGTTCGATGGGGCAGAAGCGATAGACCGCTTCAATCCCAACTTTGCTGCTGTCGATCACCAGGACTCTTTGCTTACCTGCCTGCAGAATTGCCTTCGGCATCGCCTGGTCGTAATTCATGGCGCCGCGAGCAAACGATAACGCCGCCGCACCGAAGAACACCCGGTCTGCATAGACGCTGCCGAGCGCCTCGTCGACGCTGCTACCACAAAGGTCATGGCTCACGCGGCGATACACACCGCCGGTTAGGCGCACCTGCACTCCCGTGCTGCCTGTCAGTTCCTCCAGCACCGCGAGTGACGCGGTGATCACCACCACGTCCCGCCTGGTCGCGAGATGCCGGGCGATGTATTGCGTTGTCGTCCCGGAGTCGAGAACGACGGTCTCCCCATCCTGGACCAGCCCGGCTGCCGTGCGACCCAGCGCATCCTTCGCGGCCGACATCTTTTCCGAGCGCTCATGGAAAGTTCTTTCCATCGAACCGGAAGGCGCGACCATCGCACCCCCAGGCGTGCGGATGATGAGGCCCGCGTCGCTCAACTTGTAGAGCACCCGGCGCACGGTCATCTCGGATACCGAGAAGCGCTCGGCGATTTCACCAATGGCCGCTGAGCCCTTCTCCTTGATGTGCAGAAGAATTTCTCCCTGCCGTTCTTCGGAGGAGCGTGGCGCCTGGCGTATGTTCAAAATTCCCATAGCTGGTGTTAATCACTAACAGACCATAAGCCCGAGGGGCCGTCAAGAAATTTCGTGAAGAGACCACAAGCCGTCAGCAAAAAGCAAAGGTGCCTCCGGAGAGGCACCTTTTGCCGTGGTTTGCGAACGCAGTCTATTTGGAGACAAATTGCGTGAAGACCCAGAACAGGGCCGCCGACATGAGCCCTGCGACCGGCAGGGTGAAGACCCAGGCGGCCGCGATGTTGCGGATGGTGGACCATTGCAGTCCGCTCTTGTTGGCCAACATGGTGCCGGCAACGCCCGAGGAGAGCACGTGGGTGGTGCTCACCGGCAGACCAAAATTATCAGCCGCCAGGATCGTGCACATCGCCACCAGTTCCGCTGAGGCGCCCTGGGCGTAAGTGAGATGGGTTTTGCCGATCTTCTCGCCTACTGTGATGACAATCCGCTTCCAGCCAACCATCGTGCCCATGCCAAGTGCCAGCGCTACGGCAACCTTGACCCACGATGGGATGAACTTGGTTGAGACGTCAAGCTTCTTTTTGTAATTAGCCAGCACTGCTACTTGATCTGCAGTAAATTCCGGCTGTTTCGCCTTCCCCATCAGACGCAGCGCTTCACTCGAAATGTACATGTCGTTGCGCACGTTCGATTGCTGATTGGACGGCACTCCCTTCAGCGTTTTGTACTGCGCCACTTCATGCTCGATTTCCAACACCATCTG
>CAZZVD010000020.1:0-33990 GCA_964657465.1 uncultured Acetobacteraceae bacterium
TCATTTTCAGGCCATCGTTTTCAAGTCGCGGCTTACCAGCAGAGGAGCTTCTGTGGCGGCTGCGACTTCTGCCACCGAGGCGCCTGCAGCGACTTCTTCCAGTACGAGCCCATCGGGGGTCACTCGGATCCACGCCAGCTCGGTCGCGATCGCGTTCACCACGCCCACGCCCGTCAAGGGCAACCGGCAGGCATTGAGTATTTTCGGCCGGCCATCGCGGGTCGTGTGTTCCATGGCCACGATGACGCGGCGTGCGCTGGCGACCAGGTCCATCGCACCGCCCATTCCCTTCACCATCTTGCCGGGGATGATCCAGTTGGCCAGGCTACCCTGCGCATCCACTTCCATTGCACCCAGGATGCTGAGGTCGATGTGGCGCCCGCGGATCATGGCAAACGCGTCTGCACTCGAAAAGAATGAGGTGCCTGGCAACACCGAGACGGTTTCCTTACCGGCATTGATGAGGTCGGGGTCGACATCCTCTTCCAGGGGATAGGGACCGATGCCCAGCATGCCGTTCTCTGACTGCAGCACGACTTCAACCCCGGGCGGCACATGGTTGGCCACCAGGGTCGGCATACCGATGCCGAGGTTCACGTAGAAGCCGTCCTGCAGTTCCTTGGCGACCCGCCGCACGATACGATTGCGCTTCTCCACTTCCTGCATGCGGTCCGTCATGCTTTCCTCACGGTTCGTCGCTCGATGCGCTTTTCACAAGAAGTGCATTGGAAAATGCGTTGCACGTAAATGCCCGGGGTCACGATCGCATCTGGATCGAGGGCTCCCGGCTCAACCAGTTCTTCGACTTCGGCGATCGTGACCCGCGCGGCCGTGGCCATCATTGGGTTGAAGTTGCGAGCGGTGCGGCGATAGACCAGGTTGCCTTGCCGGTCGCCTTTCCACGCCTTTACCAGGGCGAAGTCCGCGTGCAGCGCGGTTTCCAGCAGGTAGGCCCGCCCATCGAAGGTGCGCTGTTCTTTCCCTTCAGCGACCAGCGTGCCCACACCCGTGGGCGTGTAAAACGCGGGGATGCCCGCACCTCCAGCGCGGATGCGCTCCGCCAGCGTGCCCTGGGGCACCAGCGAGACCTTGAGGGTGCCGGCAATCACCAGCTTTTCCAGCAGCGCGTTCTCGCCCACATAGCTGCCGGTATGCGAGGCGATCATACCGGCCTCAAGCATGAGCCCCAGCCCGAAGCCATCCACGCCCATATTGTTGGAAATGGTGTGAAGCCCGATAATGCCAAGGCGCACCAGGGCGGCGATGCCATTCTCGGGAATCCCGCAAAGCCCGAAGCCGCCCAGCATCAATGTCGCGCCCGACGGAATGTCGGCCACAGCAGCCTCGGGGCTAGCGAACACCTTTTTCATAAAGCTCCGGAATGAGTCTACCCATTCCACCACATATCGCTGACGAATAAGTTGCTCGCCTGGACAGGCTGCTTTTAAGGGGTTTAGATGTCCCCACACTTCTGCGCAACCTGGACGAAAACCCGCCGATCCCTCAGACCATTTAGGATTTAGCTTGCTTCCCGGGCTGCTGGGGAGAAGGAAACGCCGTGACGACTGAAAAACCCGCTGCGCCAGGAGAACGCTTTCGCGCCGCCCTCGAGCAGGAGCACCCTCTGCAAGTGATGGGTGCGATCCACGCGTATGCCGCGCGTATGGCGCAGGCGGCGGGCTTCCGGGCCCTGTACCTGTCTGGAGGCGGAGTCGCCGCCAACTCACTCGGCATGCCCGATCTCGGGATCAGCACCATGGAGGACGTACTGATCGATGCGCGCCGCATCACGGACGTCACCAGTCTGCCTCTCCTGGTCGATATCGATACCGGCTGGGGTAGCGCCTTCAACATCGCCCGCACCATCCGCTCGATGGAACGCGCCGGTGTCGCTGCCGTGCACATGGAAGATCAGGCAGGCGCGAAACGCTGCG
This sequence comes from uncultured Acetobacteraceae bacterium, assembly GCA_964657465.1. Classification (GTDB taxonomy): domain Bacteria; phylum Acidobacteriota; class Terriglobia; order Terriglobales; family Acidobacteriaceae; genus PALSA-350. The sequence goes on from CAZZVD010000020.1 coordinate 1,935, forward strand.
GCCATCGGCCTGGTAAAGAAGTAGTGCCTACCGGCGAAATGGTGGATCGTATCAAGGCGGCGGTGGATGCGCGCATCGACCCTTCGTTCGTCGTCATGGCCCGCACGGATTCTCTCGCCGGCGAGGGGCTGGCAGCGGCACTGGATCGTTGCTCTGCCTACGTGGCCGCGGGGGCTGACATGATCTTTGCCGAGGCGGTTACCGATTTGGCGCTCTACCCGCGTTTCAAAGAAGCTTCGGGTGTGCCCATCCTGGCCAACATCACCGAGTTCGGCAAAACCCCGCTGTACACCACACAACAGCTGGGCGAGGCGGGCGTCGACATTGTCTTGTATTGTTGCGCGGCCTACCGTGCGATGAATGCCGCAGCCCTCAAGGTGTACCAGGCTATTCGTACGGAAGGCACGCAGAGCAGTGTGCTGCCGCTGATGCAATCCCGCGCCGAGCTTTACGATCTACTCGGCTACCATGCCTACGAACAGAAGCTCGATGATCTGTTCGAGGCCGCAAAGCGCACCTAACTACCTCCACCAAACAACAAGGGAGAAGCAATTCGCATGGCGACGACCACTGATGCACCCCAGGCGCCTTTTAAGCCGAAGAAATCCGTAGCGCTCTCCGGCACACCCGCCGGCAATACTGCATTGTGCACCGTCGGCCGTACCGGCAACGACCTGCACTATCGCGGTTACGATATTGCCGACCTGGCGGAGCATTGCGAATTTGAAGAGGTCGCCTGGTTGTTGCTGCGCGGCAAACTGCCCACAGCCACGGAGCTCGCTGCATACAAGCAGAAGCTGACCCGGCTGCGCGGTCTGCCGGCCAACGTGTTCACGGTGCTCGAACAGCTGCCAGCGGCCACTCATCCCATGGATGTGCTACGCACGGGTGTTTCGGCACTGGGCTGCACGCTGCCCGAAAAGGATGACCACAACCCCGCAGGAGCCATCGAGTGCGCCGACGTATTGCTTGCGACCACCGGCTCCATGCTGTTGTATTGGCACCACTACAGTCGCAATGGCATGAGCATCGATCTCGATTCGGGAGAAGACACGCTCGCCGGGCATTTTCTGGCTTTGTTACACGGTCAGGCGCCCAGTGCGGAGTGGGTGCGCGCAATGCAGATATCGCTGGTGCTCTATGCCGAGCATGAATTTAACGCCTCCACTTTTACTGCACGCGTCATCGCCGGGACTGGCTCCGACATCTACTCCTGCATCACGGGCGCGATCGGCGCACTGCGTGGCCCCAAGCACGGCGGCGCCAACGAGGTGGCACTCGAAATCCAGCAGCGCTATGCTTCCCCCGACGAGGCGGAACGCGATATCCGCGCCAGGCTCGAGAAGAAGGAAGTGGTCATTGGCTTCGGGCATCCGGTTTACACCGTCAGTGATCCGCGCAACGCGATCATCAAGAAAGTGGCGCACGACCTGGCGCAAAGCTCGGGTGACTTCGCCATGTATCGCATCGCGGAGCGGCTTGAATCTGTCATGTGGGAAGCCAAGAAGATGTTTCCCAACCTCGACTGGTTCAGCGCTGTGTCGTACTACCTGATGGGCATTCCTACTGCGATGTTCACTCCGCTGTTCGTGCTGGCGCGCACCTCGGGTTGGAGCGCGCATATTCTCGAGCAGCGTGCGGACGGAAAGATCATTCGTCCCGCGGCGAACTACACCGGTCCGGAGGATCTACCTTTCGTGCCGCTCAGCAAACGTACTTAACGACGGCTCCGGAGATCGCATGTCTACCCATCTCAGCGGGGAACGTCCCCCATACGACCAGGTATTGGTTGATATCGCAGACTACGTCTGTGACTACGCCATCGAGAGTGAACTGGCCTACGCCACTGCGCGCAATTGCCTGATCGATACGCTGGGCTGCGGTCTGGAGGCGCTCGAATACCCGGCTTGTACCCGGCTGCTCGGTCCGATCGTTCCCGGCACGATTGTTCCTAATGGAGCCAGGGTCCCCGGCACCGCTTTCCAGCTCGATCCCGTGCAGGCGGCCTTCAACATTGGCGCGATGATCCGCTGGCTTGATTTCAACGACACCTGGCTGGCGGCCGAATGGGGCCATCCGTCTGACAATCTTGGTGGCATTCTCGCGGTTGCTGATTGGCTTTCGCGCACTGCGGTGGCTGCCGGCCGTTCCCCGCTGACCATGCGTGCCGTCCTGACTGCCATGATCAAGGCGCACGAGATACAAGGCTGCCTGGCGCTTGAGAATTCATTTAACAAGGTGGGACTCGATCACGTTTTGCTGGTCAAGGTGGCGTCGACTGCCGTGGTGGCTCACATGCTGGGGCTTAGCCGCGACCAGATTCTTGCTGCGCTTTCGCTGGCGTGGGTGGATGGGCAAAGCCTGCGTACCTATCGTCACGCGCCGAACACTGGCTCGCGTAAGAGCTGGGCGGCTGGGGACGCGACCAGTCGTGCGGTCCGTCTTGCGCTTATGGTGCAGGCCGGCGAAATGGGGTATTCCTCGGTGCTCAGCGCCAAAACCTGGGGCTTTTACGATGTGCTGTTCCGTGGCCGCCCATTCAGCTTCCAGCGGCCGTACGGCTCCTATGTAATGGAGAATGTTCTTTTCAAAATCAGCTACCCCGCCGAGTTCCACGCGCAGACGGCGGTTGAAGCGGCCATGACGCTGCGGCCTCGTTTGCTCGCCGCAGGCAAATCTGCTGACGACATTACGGCTATTGAACTGCGCACCCACGAAGCCTGCCTGCGCATCATCGATAAGCAAGGTCCACTGACCAATCCTGCTGATCGTGACCACTGCGTGCAGTACATGGTCGCGGTGCCGCTGCTGTTCGGGCATCTGCTGGCTTCTGACTATGAAGACGCCTTTGCTGCTGATCCCCGCATCGATAGCCTGCGAGCAAAGATGCAATGCCGCGAAGAGGCGTCGTTTACCGCGGACTACTATGACCCGTTGAAGCGCTCGATCGCGAACACGCTGACGATCACTCTGACTGATGGCAGCACGCTTTCAGAGACGGTTGAGTACCCGCTCGGTCATCGCAGGCGCAGAGAGGAAGGCATCCCGCTTCTGGAGCAAAAGTTCCGCACCAATTTGGCTCGCAGGTATCCGCAGGATCGACAGGAGTCCATCCTCGTTACATCCCTCGATCAAAAAGGGCTCGAGGCGATGCCCGTCCACACCTACGTAGATCTGTACACGTTGTAGCAGGCTGCGGAAAAACGAGCTTCGTATCAGGGCACGACTTTAGTCGTGCCGCAAACCCAAAGGGTGTGTGACGTGTCTGTATTCCTAAAACGCTTCTGGATGTTCGGAGAGCCGCTTAATCCCACATCTCCCGACGATGAAGCTGTCGGTAGATATGGGGCACCCGAGCTTGTGGTTGGGGAGGAGCCAAATCTGAAGTTCTTACGCAACATCTGAAGCCCCTGCAGTACTCCTCTATGTGCCGATGCGGAGTTTTTTCGCAGCCCGCTAGACATGCCTCGATCTGTCCACGACCAGCAGTTGGCCAGGGCACGCCTCCGCGCTCACGCCGATGAAGTTCCTCGCAATCGGGAACGGTCTGCCATACTGTGTCAGCAAACGACTCGCCAGCATAGGAGGAGAAGCATGGGCCGGACACTCGCTGCATTGCTTATCGTCATCCTGACCAGCTCGCTCACCGCGCAGCAGGCAGTCACCGCGTCACCCATCGGAGGCTTTTCCAGCCAGGGCAGTAGCGACGAACGGAGTTGGGAAGAGCGGTTCAAGGCGATTCCGGACCCGGCCCGCATGCGTGCTAACATGCAGCGGCTCAGCGCCCATCCGCATCACGTCGGCTCGCCCTGGGATAAGCAGAACGCCGAGTGGATACTCGAGCAGTACAAGCAGTGGGGCTGGGACGCGCACATCGAGGAGTTCCAGGTGCTCTTCCCGACGCCTAAGACGCGCCTGTTGGAGATGACCGCGCCGATGAAGTTCACCGCCCGGCTGGAAGAGCCGGCACTCGCGGTGGATCCAACCTCCGGCCAAAAAGACGAGCAGTTGCCCACCTACAACGCGTACTCGCCCGATGGCGATGTGACCGCGCCGCTGGTTTACGTGAACTACGGCCTGGTCGCGGATTACAAGGAACTCGCGCGGCGCGGCGTGTCGGTCAAAGGCGCTATCGTAATCGCGCGTTACGGAGAATCCTGGCGCGGCATCAAGCCCAAGATTGCCGCCGAGCACGGCGCCATCGGCTGCCTCATCTATTCTGACCCAGCGGATGATGGGTACGGGCCGCAGGTCGTCTTCCCCAAAGGCCCCATGCGGCCGCCAGAGGGCGTGCAGCGAGGCAGCGTGCTGGATGCGCCGCTGTATCCCGGAGATCCCCTCACACCCGGTGTGGGCGCCACCAAAGAGGCCAAGCGCCTCAAGCGGGAAGATGCACAGTCACTGGCCAGGATTCCGGTGTTGCCCATTTCCTTTGCCGATGCGCAGCCCTTGCTGGCGGCCATCGAAGGACCAGTCGCGCCGGCGAATTGGCGCGGCGGCTTGCCGATTACCTACCGCATCGGGCCCGGTCCCGCCAGGGTTCACTTGAAGCTGGCTTTCAATTGGAATCTCAAGCCCGTCTATGACGTGATCGCCAGCATGCGCGGATCGCAGCAGCCTGATCTTTGGGTGCTGCGGGGCAATCACCACGATGGATGGGTGAACGGCGCCGACGACCCAGGCTCGGGCCAGGTGGCCTTGCTCGAAGAAGCGCGCGCCCTTGGCGAATTGGCAAAGGCAGGATGGAAGCCGAAGCGCACGCTTATCTACGCCTCGTGGGACGGAGAAGAACCAATGCTGTTGGGCTCCACCGAGTGGGTCGAACAACATGCGGCCGAGCTGCGCGAGCATGCCGCCGTATACATCAACAGCGACGGCAACGAGCGCGGCTTTTTTCAAGCGGAGGGTTCCCACGCACTGCAGTCGTTCGTCAACGACGTGGGGAAGGGGATTGAAGATCCTGAGGCGAAGGTATCTGTGTTCAAGCGCCTGCAGGCCAATCTGCTGCTGCACGGAACACCTGCACAGCGGGCCGAAGCGCGCTCTGGCGGTGACCTGAGCATCGGCGCACTCGGCTCGGGTTCAGACTTTAGTGCGTTCATCGATCATATCGGCATTTCTACCCTCAACCTCGAGTTTGGCGGCGAGGATCCTTCCGGCAACTATCACTCGATTTACGACGATTACTACTGGTATGCGCACTTCTCCGATAGCGAGTTCGTTTACGGCCGGGCCCTGGCCCAGACTGCCGGTGTCACTGTCATGCGCATGGCCGATTCTGAAATCATGCCCTACCAGTTTGAGGGCCTGGCGCAGACGGTTACGCAATACATCGTTGAACTGAAAACATTGTTGGAAAGCCGCCGTAAAGAAGCCGAGGACATCCGGCAGAACCTGGCAGACGATGTGTATCGCACGGCCGACGATCCACGCAATCCCATGGTGGCGCCAGCAGCCGAAGAAATTCCTCCCTTCCTCAATTTCGCGCCGCTCGACAATGCCTCTGCTGCGTTGAACCAGGCGGCCGCTCATTACACGAAGGCGCTCGCTGCAGCCCAGGGAAAGTCGTTACCTGAAGATCGCCTCAACACCATCAATCAGCATCTGGCGCTTGCGGAAAGCAAGCTGCTCAGTCCCGGGGGGCTGCCGCGCCGGCCCTGGATGCAACATCTGCTCTACGCGCCCGGTTGGTACACGGGATACACGGTCAAGACCGTGCCCGGCGTGCGAGAAGCAATCGAAGAGGGCCGCTATGCTGAAGCCGAAGCGCAGATTCAGTTGGTCGCTCACGCGCTGCAGGAAGAGGCTGCCTGGGTCGAGCAATTGGCGAAAGAAGTTTCGGACTGATTCCGCTTCGCTGCCGGGACGCCTATAGTGGATGGGCCATGAAAATCGAGCTGCGAAACTCTTTCCTCACGACCGTCTTGTTGGCTCTCCTCGCCTCGCCAGGCTTTGCCCAGGGCCCCACGCATTACGAGCCGACGCTGGAATCCCTCAACCAGCATCCCCTGCCGGAGTGGTATGCCGACGCGAAGCTCGGCATCTTCGTGCACTGGGGCTTGTACTCTGTCCCCGGTTGGGCTCCGGTGTCTCATCCCAATCACGATTTCCGCAACATCGATTACATAAAGAACAATCCGTACGCCGAGTGGTATTACAACGTGATGCGCATCGATGGTTCGCCTACCCAGGCTTACCATCGCGAACACTACGGCGCAGACTACGACTACTACAATTTCGCGGCGATCTTCGATCGCGAAAGCATGAAGTGGAAACCAGAGCAGTGGGCAGGCGTTTTCCAGGAAGCGGGTGCAAAGTACGTGGTGCTCACTACCAAGCACCATGATGGATTTACGCTTTGGCCCTCTGCGATTTCCAACCCCACCCTGGCGAAGGATCGGCAACACGCCACGCGCGACCTGGTGGGCGAGTTGACCACTGCCGTGCGCGATCATGGGATGCGCATGGGGCTTTACTACTCGGGTGGTTATGACTGGACGTTCGTTCCCGGCCCGATCCGTGTGCCCGCTGACTACCAGACTGTGAAGCCCCAAAGCGAGGCCTACGGAAAATACGCCGACGCGCAAATTGAGGAGCTGATCACGCGCTATCACCCGGCCGTTCTGTGGAACGATATCGATTGGCCGAAATCTGGTCAGCCCCTGAAGATCATGGCCGATTATTACAACGCCATTCCCGATGGCGTGATCGACGATCGTTTCGGCATCAAGCACTCTGACTTCACCTCACCCGAGTACCAGAAGGTGGACGAGATTCGCTCGACCAAGTGGGAAGAGTGCCGCGGTCTTGGCCGGTCGTTTGGTTACAATCGCGCCGAAGGTGAAGCAGAGACGATTGCCTCCGACGAGTTGATCTACCTGCTGGCCGACATCGTCAGCAAAAACGGCAATCTACTGCTGGACGTTGGTCCGGAAGCAGATGGAACCATCCCTCCCGTGCAGATGGATCGGCTGCGTGCGCTGGGCGCCTGGCTCCATCAGAACGGCGAAGCTATCTATGGCACACGGCCCTGGACCCGGGCTACCGGGAAAACCACCGATGGGCTCGATATCCGCTTCACCCGCAAGGGCAACGACCTTTTCGCGATTCTCCTGGGAAAGCCGCAGAAGAGTGAAGTCACTCTGGCCGATGTCACGGCGAAGCCCGGGACAGAGATGCATCTGCTCGGCGTGGCCGCGCCGCTCACCTGGAGTGCCGACGGCAACCATCTCATCGTGGAACTGCCTGCATCCCTGCCGGGCAAGTACGCCTACGTACTGCGCCTGCAAACCGTAGCCGCGCCGCAATAGCATCCCACCGGGAGAGTAGTAGTTGCGTTCAGTAGAGATGGCGAAGGAGCAAAAAGAATCATGAGTGTATCCATAAGCGGCCAGGTGGTCGTGGTTTTAGGGGCTTCGAGCGGGATTGGCCGGGCGGCCGCTGTCCTGTTTGCGCGCGAAGGAGCCCAGGTCGTCGCCGCTGCTCGCCGCGACGATCGCCTGCAGGCCCTCAAGGCCGAGTTGGCTGCGGAGAAGCGAGAGATTGTCGTCCAGGTGGCCGATGCGTCCATACCCGAAGACATGCAGCAGCTTGCGCAGCAAACTCTGCAGCGCGCAGGCAAGATCGACATCCTCGTATTCGCCACCGGGACCAACATTCCCGATCGTTCCATGGAACGGCTCAACCCTGCACTTTGGAACACCATGGTCAGCGTGAACTTGAATGGCGCTTATTATGCGACCCACGCAATCCTGCCCTCTATGCGAACGGCTCGCGCCGGTCACCTGATTTACATTTCTTCCATCAGCGGCGTGATCACCGATGTTTCGGGTGCTTCGTACCAAGCCGCAAAGCGTGGGCTGCTGGGCATGGCGCACGCTATTCGAATGGAAGAAAAGCAGAACGGGATCCGTACCAGTGTTATTTGCCCGGGCCTGGTCAACACTGAACTGCTGGAGAAAAGGCCGGTGAAGCCCTCGCCTGAGGTGCTCGCGCAGGCGCTGTTGCCCGAGGATGTAGCCGAGACTGTGCTCTACGTGGCCAAGTTGCCGCCACGCGCGGCGATACCTGAACTGCACATGATGCCGACCGTGCAATAAGCCCGGAGACATCGTGCGCGCCTTCTTACTCGCGGATGATTTGTCAGGCGCGGCCGACTGCGCCGTCGCGTTCACCCGGGCCGGGCTGAGCGCTATCGTCTCTCTGGACGGCCTGCAGCCTGAAGCAAGCGTCGAGGTTGTGGCAGTGGATGCGGATACCCGCTGCCTCGGCGGCAGAGAAGCGGCGGAAGCCGTCAACCGCCTGGTGCATCACTACGCCAGACGGGAAGATCTGCTCTTCTTCAAGAAAATCGACTCCACGCTGCGTGGGCATGTGGGTACAGAACTCGCGGCTGCCCTCACCGCCTATCGCACGCTGCGCCCAGGTACACCGCGAGCAGTCGCCGTTTGCGCACCCGCATTCCCTGCGCTCGGTCGCACCACGGTCGACGGCATGCAATGGTTGCACGGAACTCCTCTCCACGAGACGGCACTGTGGCGGTTGCATAATCTCACCCACGCCGCGGACATTCCCAATATTCTGGGAGAAGCCGGGCTGACCGCCACGAAAGTCTCCCTGGACGTGATCCGTGCTGGCCGCAGCCAGTTGGTCTCGTACATGAATCAGGCTGCCGCCGGAACCGACGTTCTGGTTTGTGATGCCGAGCGCGAGAGCGATCTGCAGGCAATTGCGGAGTCTGCGCTGCAGCTGAATTGCAAAACGCTTCTGGTGGGCTCGGCAGGTTTGGCGCACCATCTGCCGCAAACCTTCGGGATGGTGGGGTCGACTACGGACCACATCAATACACCGCAAATTTCGGGACCACTGTTGTTTGTCATCGGCAGCCGATCAGGTAATTCGCTGCAGCAAATCGCAACCCTGGCTTCGTCCTCACCCACGGTTGCACTTTCGGTGCCCGCGACGATCCTGCTGGCAGGAAGCGACTCGCCTGCGTGGCAATCCTACCGGCATCAGCTTGAGCAGGCGATCGCGAACCAGAGGGATGTTGTATTGGCGCCGGCCGAGGGATCACCATTCGAGGTGGCCGAGCGAGATAAGCTACGGCTCTCCGCTTCACTCGCCCGCATGACCCTCAGCATCAGCAACCATGCGGGAGCGCTGATTGCGGCCGGTGGAGAAACGGCTCGCGCGGTACTTGCGTGCTGGAGCGTGCATGCGTTGCGGCCGTTGGGCGAAGCGGAGCGCGGTGTCATCGTGTCGGTGACAGAAGGCTGGCACCGACCTCTTATCGTGGTCACCAAGGCCGGTGATTTCGGAACAGCGGATACTTTGCTGCATTGCAGCAGATTTCTGAACAGCACAAGGAAAACCTGACATGGATCCATTACCAGTGATTGCCATGACCATGGGAGATGCCGCCGGCATCGGCCCTGAGGTCATCATGAAGAGCCTGTCTCATGCTGTGCTTTATGAGCAATGCCGCCCCCTGGTTATCGGCGACGCGGAGCGTTTGCGTGCAGCCGGGAGAGTCGTTGGCAGCAACCTGCTGGTGCGCAGCCTGGCTTCTGGGCAGACCGATCAGGCACTCTACCAGCCGGGCACGGTGGACTGCATCGATCTGCAACTCATCCCGAAAGATCTGCCCTGGGGCAGGCTCTCGCCCGTAGCCGGTGAGGCTGCGTTCCGTTTTGTGGAAGAGGCCTGCGCCCTGGCAATGGACGGAAAGGCCGCCGCCATCTGCACTGCGCCGCTGAATAAGGAGGCATTACAATCCGCCGGCCATCAGTACCCGGGCCACACCGAACTGCTTGCCGCGTTGACCGGCACGGAGGAAGTCTCCATGATGCTGAGCACGCCCCGGCTCAAGGTAACGCACGTCACCACCCACATCGGCCTCATCGACGCCATTGCGAAGATCGAACCCGCCTTGGTAGAACGCACCATCGCCCGCGCCCACGCGGTTCTTGAGAAGGCAGGCAATCCGCATCCGAAGATCGGGGTATGCGGCATCAACCCGCATGCCGGCGAGAACGGTTTGTTCGGGCGAGGGGAAGAAGCCGAGAAAATCGCGCCGGCCATTGCCGCCTGTCGCAGGAAGGGCTGGGATGTAGTGGGGCCGCTGCCGGCAGATACGCTCTTTTTCTTGGCTCAGCGCGGTGACTACGACATGGTCATCGCCATGTACCACGACCAGGGCCACGGCCCGGTGAAGGTGCTGGGCCTCGAATCCGGTGTGAACATCACCATCGGTCTGCCAGTGGTCCGCACCTCTGTCGACCACGGAACCGCCTTCGACATCGCCGGAACCGGCAAAGCCGATGAACGAAGCATGCTGGAAGCAATGCGCCAGGCCGCGGAGCTGGCAGCGCGATAAGCAGCGCCCACCACAAAGCCACTCTCCAGGACGGTAAGTCTTACAACCACTCTCCACCGCAGTGACGAAGCCCCCACCCCTGCACGGTGAGTCTTACTACCACTCTCCACCGCAGTGACAAGGCCTTAACCAGCTAGCCCCCACCTTGTCATCCCGAGCGCAGTCGAGGGATCTGCTTTGCGCCTTTCTCCCTCCACAAATTTCTACAGAGCTCCGGCATCGGATGGGCAGAGGAACGTGCGTCTCGATAGCAGCCGCTTCGGTGCCAGCAGTGACTCTCCTGCCATTCCTGCTGAAAGAATGGTTCTTCTGCGTGTCCGATGCTGGAGCTCTGTAGAAATTTGTGGAGGGAGAAAGGCGCACAGCAGATCCCTCGGCTGCGCTAGGGATGACAAATTGGGGCTAGCTAGCTAACCCGCAAAAACATGTCGTCGCACACCAAAAATTAGCCTAAAGGATTCGAAAGATTCGTATTCAACAAACGTACGCCGGGTCCCCTTCATCGCTCGCACAGCACATTAACGTGAAAAGCATTTGATCAACCCTGCGCGTAGCCCATCCCCGCAAGCACCCCGCGCATATAGGCGAAGCTGGCGATCACGCCGGGCATGGGATCATCACCGTGCACTTCATACTCCAGGTCAACAAAACCCTGGTACTTGATCGCGATGAGCGCCTCAAAGATTTGCCGCATCGGCATCTTGCCATCGCCCACCGCTACCTGGCTCTCCTTGGATTGAAAATCGGTCAGGTCTTTGGTGTGCATGTTGAACAGGCGCGGCCCCACCTGCTTGATTGTTTCCACTACATCGGCGCCCGCACGCGCCGTGTGCCCGATGTCGATGCAGCAGCCCATGCGGGGATCCATGCCGCCCACTGCCTTCAACACATCCTGCGGCGAGTGCCAGATTTTGTCTTCTGGCCCATGGTTGTGGATCGCGAAGCGAATGTCATACTCCTTCACAAATTTCTCGATCCGCGGCAGGGTGGCCGGCGTCGGATCGCCGGCGACAATGACCGAGATACCCGCGCGTTTGCAGTACTCAAACTTGCTGCGGATGTCCTCATCTTCATCCTTAGGGAAGTAGATGGCGCCGGCGGCATGCAGCTGAATACCGGCGGCATGGTAGTCCGCAAGCGCCTTTGCTTCCTCGGCCGGATCCATCGGCAGATGATCCTTCACGTCCTTCACATTAAGAGCCGACAGATTCAGCTGCTTCATGTAACCGATCATCTGGGCGCGGGTGAAATTGCGGAAGGTGTAGCTGCATAGCCCCAGACGCACCGGCGCAGTCGCGCCCTGAGCCACTGGCGCCTGTGCGGATAACGGCAAAGTGATGGAGGTGGCGGAGGCCGCAGCCGCGAACGCCCCGGTCCGGACAAAAGTTCGGCGCGATAAACGATTCTTCATCATCATAGGTTTGCTTGAATTTCCTATAGGTGCGGCGCCCAGCCCTTTTCGTACTCGCGGCCCCACATCTTCATAGCCTCGGAGTCGTTATGAATTTTTCCGTCTTTGCTGTCGAGCTGTAGTTCGCGGTTGTTCTCCCACGCGATGTTCGATAACTGCAGGACGGTAACCGAGACATTGCCGACAGCGATCGGCGCGTTGAGCTTCTCACCGTTGCGCACGCCGTTGATGAAGTTTTTGAAATGAGCATCGGTCATCGTGTCGGCGCCCCGCAGGTCGGAAGATGAGGTCATCTTGCCGGTGTTGTATTCGCTGGTCTTCTTGCCGTTGAGATCATAGATTTCGTAACCGTCACGATCCACCACGACCGTTCCCGTCGTGCCCATGATCGCCGCGCCCCGGTCGCGGTTGTAAAACTTCATGCCCTGGCAGCTCTTGCCTTCCCACGACATCATTTTGTCGCCGTAATCGAAGCTGGTGACCAGGGTGTCGTAGAACTGCCAATCGTCTTTGAATTGGTATCGACCACCGCTTGCAGTCACCCGCTGCGGGTAGTCAACGCCCAGTGCCCAGCGGCACACATCGATCTCATGCGTTCCATTGTTCAACGCTTCGCCGGTGCCGTACTTACGGAACCAATGCCAGTTGTACGGCTCGATATTGTCTGTATACGGCTGGCGCGGCGCTGGCCCCTGCCATAGATCCCAATCCAGTTGGGCCGGCACCGGCGCCGGTTTGCCATAGCCGATCGACTTGCGCGTGTTGCTGTACCAGGCTTTGGCGTAATACGCCCGGCCGATGAGACCGCCATGTATTTTCTCGACGATCTCGATGGTGTGCGGTGACGAGCGCTGTTGCGTGCCCATTTGCACCTGCTTGCCATATTTCTTTTGCGCCTCGACCAGCATGGCCCCTTCAGCGGGATTGTGACTGCACGGTTTTTCTACATAGACGTGCTTGCCTGCCTGCAGACCGGCAATGGCCATCGGGGTGTGCCAGTGATCGGGCGAGGCGATGCTGATCGCATCGACGTCTTTCTGCTCGAGGATCCTGCGAAAGTCCTTCTCGGTTTTAGGCGCTGCGCTCATGGCCTGGTGGGTGGTCGCGGCAAACTTCGCCATCGTCTTGCTGTCGACATCGCAGACGTATCCGATACAAGCCATATCTTTGTTGGCCTGCAGCGCCGAAAGGTGCGCATAGCCCCGGCTGTTCAGCCCGATAACGGCAAAGTTGAGCCGGCTGTTCGCCCCCATAATCTGACCGTAGCTCCTGGCGTTGGCGCGAATCGCCAGGCCTGCGGCGCCCACGGCTAAGGTGTCGATGAACTCACGTCGAGTAACCATGCTTGAACCTCATAACAAATTGCCCGCATTTCGTCTGCCGCCGGGGCCATAATCGGCGTCTGAAACACTATACCCGCGCGCTGGCGGCCGCCTGCAGCGGCTGGGTGAAAGACGTTGGCCGGGCTAATTTGGCCGCACACCCGGGAGAGCCTGGAGGTCTGATTGCGGACCCGGTTTCCGGGCGTAAATTGTCTGTTTCCAGAAGCCTGGAGCCGGCGTTCGGTGGGCTCCATTCCACCGTAGGTAGTCATTTGACAGCTCTTATTCCGGGAGCATAGGTTTCAGGTAGGTATCGGGTTCCCGGCCTCGCTCCCCGCCCCAGAAAAGAGCCGAAGCTTCGACGCTGATCCAGTGACTCACTCAGGAGTTCTTGCCGCGTGCCCACGAAGAGTTTTGCTCACAAGCCGGCATTTGCGTGGGGAGCCTCTTGCGTCCTGGCAGGGGCCTTGTTAGCCACGGCAAGTGGCTGCCGGCGCGATCACTCCGAGGTGGGCCGTTCTTCTGCCCGGCAGCACCTTGATTTCAACCAGGATGTGCAGCCTATACTGGCCAGCAACTGTTTCAGCTGCCACGGTCCCGACCCGGAGATGCGCAAAGCGAATCTGCGGCTCGATCTGGAAGAGTCCGCCTTCCGCAAGCGCCCCGGTAAGCCGGATGCGATCGTGCCTGGCAAACCCGGCTCGAGCGAGATCATCCGGCGCATCGAGTCAAAAGATCCGCACTACCTCATGCCCCAGTCGCCTCAAGGCGAAGCAAAGCCGATGAAGCCGGAGGAGATCGCCATTTTGCGGCAATGGATCGCAGAAGGGGCGCACTACCGGCCGCACTGGGCATTTGAGAAGCCAACTCGTCCTGCCGTGCCGCAGCTAAAGACAACTGCCTGGGCGCAAACACCCATAGGATCAATCGATCCAATCGACCCATTTATCCTGAGCAAGCTCGAGCAAGAGAATCTGCACCCTTCCCGCGAGGCGGATAAGCACACGCTGATCCGCCGGGTGACCCTCGATCTCACCGGCTTGCTGCCCACGCCCGAAGAAGTCAATGCTTTCGTAGCGGACCCGTCACCGCAGGCGTATGAGCATGTAGTCGATCGCCTGCTTGCCAGCCCGTCATTCGGCGAACAGCGGGCCCGGTACTGGCTTGACTACGCGCGCTATGCGGACACCTACGGATTGCATTACGACAATAGCCGTTACATGTGGGCGTACCGCGACTACCTCATCAAGGCCTTCAACACCGATAAACCGTTCGATCAGTTCGCCAGGGAGCAAATCGCCGGGGACCTGATGCCGCCCAGCAATCTCGACCAAATCGTTGCCAGCGGGTACGTGCGCTCAGGTGTCAGCAGCAACGAAGGGGGCACCATCCCGGAAGAGCTGCGGGTAAACATCGCGCGCGAGCGCACCGAGGCCTACGGTGCAGCCTTCATGGGGCTCACGGTAGGGTGTGCGGTGTGCCACGATCATAAGTACGATCCAACCACGCAGAAAGACTTCTACCAGTTAAGCGCCTTCTTCAACAATATCGATGAGCAGCCGTTCAACGGCGACAAGCCCGACTGGGCGCCCGTAGTGCGGCTACCCAAGCCGGAAAATCTGCCGGCGTATAACCAATTGCTGTCCAGGCGAGCCGAGCTTGGCCGCCAACTGGAGACGTTGCGCGCCGAGGATCGTGCGCTGGTGCAGCGGTGGGTAGCGGCCGGGCAGAACCCGGCAAAGGCGGTCTCAACAGATGCGCTACTGCTACGGTTGCGATTGGACGAAGGCGGTGGTGACTTTCTCAGGAACAGTGCTCCGGCAGCTGCGGTCAAGAGCTTCCCCATCGGCAAGTTCAAGCCGCAATGGGGCGAGACCACGTGGTTATGGCCAGACTTTCGCATGGATACCAGCACCCGCATCGAGATGGGGCAAACCGGAGACTTTGAAGGGAACCAGCCATTCTCGAGCGGCGGCTGGTTCATGTTGCGCTCAGCGCCCAACTTCACCTCCTCCAAAGTCTCAGGCGCGTTGGTCTCCAAAATGGATGCCGATCATCACGATCGGGGTTGGGACCTGGCGGCTGAAAACGGGATCCTCAGCGTGGAGTTAGCCGATCAGGCGCCCAAAGAGCAGCCAGCTCCTGACACCAAAAAATCTGTTACCAAGAACAAGGGGAAGAAGAAAGAACCGGCCAAGGCAGAAGCGGGGCCGCCCGTTCCGAAAGACCGCACGCCGATGCGGGCGATCAAGGTTGCCGCCGTCGCGGCTTTGCCCACTGACGGGCACTGGAACCATGTGTTCTTTACCTATGACGGTTCGGGGAAAGCCGCGGGCATCAAGCTGTACGTGAATGGTCTGCCGGTTGCTACCAAGACAGTGTCAGATACCCTCGCGGGCAATAGCATCCGTACTTCTGCGCCGTTACAGTTGGGGCGGAAATTTCCGGATGCGCAACCCGCGCGCGACACCCGGTACCAGGATTTTCGCGTGTATGCCCGCGCGCTGTCGCCCGAAGAAGCCAGGCGGCTCCCGTTTGAAGATTACGTAGCCGAGATTGTGCACCAACCGGCAGCTGGGTGGAGCCCCGACCAGTGGCACACCGTAAGCGAATTCTATTTCAACAATGTTGACGAGCGTTCCGGCGCGATCCACTCCCAGACAAAGGCTATCGACGCCGAGCTGGCAAAGCTTTCGGCCGGCGGCCCTGTCTCCATCGTGGCGCAGGAACGGCCGTCGCTGGCCTACGCCGATGTGCTGACGCGGGGTATCTACACGGCACGCAAAGAGAGGGTGGAGGCCAACACACCTCATTTTCTACCGCCCCTGCCGGCCGGTCAGCCCCACAATCGCCGCACGCTGGCGGAGTGGACCGTCAGCCCCGACAATCCCCTGACGGCGCGCGTCACCGTCAATCGTATGTGGAACGAGTTGTTCGGCGCCGGCCTGGTCGAAACCACGGAAGACTTCGGCATCATGGGCCAACGCCCATCCCACCCCGAACTGCTCGACTGGCTGGCAGTGGAGTTCCGGGAAAGCGGCTGGGACATGAAGCACATGTACAAGCTGATGGTCATGTCCGCCACCTATCGACAGAGTGCGCATACAAATCCTCAGCAACTGTCTGTAGATCCTAAAAATCTTTTGTTGGCCCATGGGCCGCGTTTCCGCATGGATGCCGAGATGCTCCGCGATGTCGCGCTGCAGTCGAGCGGCTTGCTGGTGAATAGAATGGGCGGCCCCAGTGTCAAGACCTATCAGCCCGACAACGTGTGGGAGTCGGTCGGTTACCCCAGCAGCGACACCACACGCTACAAGCAGGAGCACGGAGACGCTCTTTTCCGCCGCAGCATGTACACCTACTGGAAGCGCATGGCGATGCCGCCGGATATGGATGCGTTCGATGCGCCGACACGTGACACGGTCTGCACCCGGCGGCAACGCACCGATACCCCGCTGCAGGCATTAGTCACCATGAATGATGTTCAATGGGTCGAGGCCTCGCGAGCCCTGGCGGAGCGCCTCATCAGGCAGGGTGGCAAAGAGCCTGCACAACGCATTCGATACCTCACCAACCTGGTGCTCTCTCACGATCCTTCTCCAGAGATGGAATCCATTCTGCAGAAGTCGCTGGCGCAAATGGAGCAGCACTACATGGCTGATCCCGCCGCGGCGCATGATTTGGTCGGGGTCGGCGAAAAGAAGCGCGATGCCGCCGTACCCGCGCCCGAACTCGCGGCATGGACCATGGTGGTGAGTGAAGTCTTCAACCTTGACGAGATGTTGAATAAATAGGAGAACCGCTTGAAGCAACATCCGCTATGCACGGACGCTGACCACGGTCCTACGGTAATGGATCTTCCCATTGCCCAAGGGATGAAAACCGAATGGGCCGAACTGGAGACGCGCCGGCACTTTCTCGGCAGAGCGGGCAAGGTGTTGGGCTGGGCGGCGATGGCAAGCCTGGGCGGTGACCGCCTCCTGAGCAGTCGCGCCGGCGCCGCGCAAATGAGTGCCATCCCCTCGCGTGAAAGCCTGCGGCTGCCGCATTTCGCGCCCAAAGCAAAGCGTGCGATCTACCTCTTCATGTCTGGCGGCCCACCGCAGATGGACCTGCTCGATTACAAGCCAAACCTGGCGCTACTCTACGACAAAGACATGCCAGACTCGGTGCGCGGCGCCCAGGCGCTCACCGGCATGACCGCTGGCCAGGCCCGCTTCCCGATCGCACCCTCTCATTGGGCTTTCAAGCAGTACGGCAAATCCGGAGCCTGGGTGAGCGACCTGATGCCGTACACCGCGCGTATGGTCGACGATTTGACCATCATCAAGTCCACCAATACCGAGGCCATCAATCACGAGCCGGCTATCATGCTGCTCAACACCGGCAACATGAATGCCGGCAAGCCGTGCCTGGGTGCCTGGCTTTCCTATGGCCTGGGCAGCATGAATGACAACCTGCCCACCTTTATGGTGCTGCTCAGCAAATTGAATCCGAAAGAGAATAATCAGCCGGTAAGCTCACGGCTATGGAGCAGTGGCTTTCTTTCCTCTGAATATGCCGGGGTGGGTTTACGCTCGGCAGGCGATCCGGTGCTGTATCTGAGCGATCCCCGCGGGGTCAATCGCGATGTGCGCCGCAAGATGCTCGATGCCGTGCAGGAGATGAACCGGCACACCTATGAGGAACTAGGCGATCCGGAAACGAATGCGCGCATTGCTCAGTACGAGATGGCGTACCGCATGCAAGCCTCTGTGCCTGATCTCACGGACATGAGCCGCGAGCCCCAATCTACCTGGGACCTCTATGGACCGGATGCGAAGGAGCCCGGCACGTTCGCCTATAACTGCCTCATGGCCCGCCGCATGGCGGAGCGGGGCGTTCGCTTCACGCAAATCTACAAGCGTGGCTGGGACGTGCATGCCGATGTGCGGGGCATGTTGCCGGTGTTATGCCAGGAGACTGACCGGCCTGCCTATGCGCTCATTACGGATCTCAAACAGCGGGGCCTGCTCGATGACACGCTGGTGATCTGGGGCGGCGAGTTCGGGCGAACGGTTTATAGCCAGGGTGGGCTTACTCCAGATAATTATGGCCGTGACCATCACCCTCGTTGCTTCACTACCTGGCTGGCTGGTGGGGGACTGCAGCCGGGCCTCACCTATGGCGAGACGGATGAGTATAGCTACAACGTGGTGAAGGATCCGGTGCCGGTGAGAGACTTCAACGCGACGGTATTGCACTGCCTCGGAATCGATCACAACAAGCTGACGTACAAGTTCCAGGGGCTTGATCAAAAGCTGACGGGCACCACGCCGGCGAGCGTAGTTACGGGACTGCTCGCATAGTGCGCCGTTCGTCTGGCAGACGCACTACACTCATCTCATGAGCCCGGTGGAACAACAGGCCAGCGTACAGACAAGGCCGCTCTTGCGCAGCCGAACCATGTGGCTGGTCTGGATAGTGTCTTTGCTGACCGGCTTTCTGCTTCTGTCGCTCCCGTTTATTTTCCGATTGGATGGCAAGCCGCATGCGGATTGGCAGCAGTTTCTGGGCCGCTTCCATCCGCTCGTGGTCCATATGCCGATCGCGCTGATCGTGCTGGTGCCGGTGTTCGAGATCGCTGGCCGGTTTCGCCCGGCATTGCAGGAAGCAGCGGTGTTTGTGCTGTCATTGAGCGTGCTGAGCTGCCTGGCCGCCCTTAGTCTTGGCTATCTGCTGGCCTATGGCAGCGGCGATGCCGGGGCGGGGGTTACCCATCACATGTGGGGCGGCATAGCGCTGACCATTGCAGTGCTGGGCTGCGCACTGGTGCGCACTGGCCCCGATCCGGTCCGCAGTGTTTACCCCTGGCTGCTCGGTGGAATTTTGCTGCTGCTTTCCTGGACGGCGCACCAGGGAGGGTCACTGACCCATGGCGGCAACTATCTCACCGAGTATCTGCCCGCGCCTTTGAAGCAATTGATCAGTGGCGGCAAGCAGCAGGGGCCCCGGTTTACCTATCCTGACTCGTTCTATGCCCGGCATCTATACCCCGTGCTCGATGCGAATTGCGTCGCCTGTCATGGCGAGCAAAAGGTCAAGGGGCATCTTCGCCTCGATTCGTACGATGGGCTCATGCGCGGTGGTTCTGACGGTGCGGTGGTCATTCCGGGTCACCCGGAACGGAGCACACTCTATCAGCGCATCACCCTCCCGGTGGACGATAAGAAGTTCATGCCTTCTGATGGGCGGCCGCCGTTGAAGCCGGAAGAGATCGCCTGGATCAAGGCATGGATCCAGCAAGGCGCCTCCCCTGAGGCGAAGACCCTCGCCGG
Source organism: uncultured Acetobacteraceae bacterium (assembly GCA_964657465.1). Taxonomy (GTDB): domain Bacteria; phylum Acidobacteriota; class Terriglobia; order Terriglobales; family Acidobacteriaceae; genus PALSA-350. Next base: position 21,360 of record CAZZVD010000020.1, read on the forward strand.
CGTCACCTTGCCCCATGAAGACGAGCCTCTGCCGCAGGTAGCTGATTACACTGCGAAGATGCCGGAGATCGCGCAAGCCGCCAGCGCTATCGGCGTCACGCTTGTGCCGGTCTCGCGCAACCTTCGTGATGGCCTTATTTTGAACACGGTCAATGCGGGCCTCAAATTCGGGGATGCGCAACTCGCCGGCCTGAAAGCTTTTGCGCCGTATATCGTGGAGGCCGAGCTGGGGCGCACGGCGGTGACGGATGCCTGTCTGCCGACGCTGGCAACTTTTACCAACCTGCGCGCCATTCACCTCGAAGGTACCGCCGTGACTGGCGCCGGCATCGGGCAGTTGACGCAATTGAAACAGTTAAAGTATCTGAACCTGAGCGGGAGCCAGGTAACGGCTGCGGCAGTGGCCCCCCTGGCTCACACCAACCTTAACCTCTATCTCTACAACACGCCGGCACAGCCCGCATCGAGGCAAGAACCATGAAGCGTCGCGAATTTTGTAGGTTGACCGGCGTTGCCGGGCTGGGGAGCCTGTTGCGCTCGCCAGCCCACGCGGAAAATCAATCGGAGGGAACCGTGGTGAAGAAAGCGCAAACTGGCAACGGCGCCTGGACCTATGACGTGTTGCCGGGCTGGGGACAATTGCCAGCGGGTACGTCGTTCGGCGGCACCCATGGCGGCATCGCGACCGACCGCGCTGGCCGGTTGTATGTCAGCACCCAGAGCGAGACCGGGGTGCTGGTGTACGACAGCGATGGCAAGCTGCTCAAGACAATCGCTCACGAGTACCCAGAGGTGCATTCGCTGGTGCATGCGGAAGAAGGCGGGGAAGAATATTTCTATGCCACCGTGCAAAAGGGAACGCCGAAGGAGAACTGGCTGTTTCTCAAAATGAAGCTGGATGGCACCGTGGTCCAAAAGATCACCGCGCCGGGCGAAGCGGGGTTCCATGCGCCGAATGAATGGCGTCTTACTGCAGCGGTACCTGGCCCGGATGGTTCGATCTACATCGCCAATGGTTACGGAGACTCGCGCATTTTTCGCTTTGATAAAGCCGGCAATTACCGCGCCGCTTACTCGGGGAAGGGAACTGCCGATGGAATGTGCAACTGCAGTCATGGTCTGGCGATCGATCTGCGGTACGACCAGCCGCTTCTGCTCGTGTGCGATCGGGAAAACCGGCGGCTAAGCCACTACGATCTCGACGGCAAGTTCGTGCGCCATGTAACCCTTCACCTGCGCCGTCCCTGCCAGGTGAGCTTCTGGGGTGACTACGCCGTGGTCTCGGAATTGGAAGGCCGTGTCACCATCCTCGACAAAGACAACGTGCCAGTGGCTTTTCTGGGCGACAACCCGCATCAGGAACAATGGGCCAACTACAAGGTGCCGCTCTCCGCAATCGCCCAGGTAAATTTCACCGCGGCCCATGGTTGCTTTGTCGATAAAGCAGGGAACATCTACGTTTCTGATTGGAATGAATCCGGCCGCGTTTCAAAGCTCGCGCGTATTCAGGCGTAGAGGTTGGTTGCATCGAGTGTTGGGTTGTGTGTGCGTCTGGTAGCTCTGATCCAGTAAAAGGAGCGGGTGGGTACATCTCATCCCGCTCCCTATCCTAAAAAACTGCAACAGTTGCATTTAGTAGACCCGGAAGCGCGTCCAGTACGTCCCGTTGTTCCAGTTGATGCGGTTACCGTTGGGTACGACGGTTCCACCGATCGTCGCGCCATTCCACTGTGTGGTCAGTTGCCGTTTGCGGATAAGCTGACCGCTGGCGGTATCCCCTTGTTCATTGGTCAACTGCAATTGATTGCCACGTTGGTGGATCGTACAGGATTGCGAACGGTTTCCCTGCGCATACCAGGTGCCGTTCAGGTTGATGCGCGCATGGCCACCTCCACCGCCACCGGAGTTACATCTTGCCCAGAACGTTCCGTTGGACCAGTTGATCTGGCTGCCGTCGGGGCTGAGCGTGCCGGTGACAAATTGCCAGCCAGGCGCAACGATCGAGTTGGATCCCTGCAGTTGACCGGTGGAGGTGTCGCCGTTTTCGTTGGTGAGGGTGAGGAAAGCTCCGTTGCTGCTGATAGACGCTTGCTTGGTCGGATCTCCCTGGGCGCACCAACCGCCGGTGAAGGCAGACGCCTGTTGCCCTGAAGGAAACTGGGCCTGCGCATGTTTCGGGCTGAAGGCTATGTTGCAGGCCGCTATGGCGAAGACTGCAGCGGTCATTACGATTCTCACGCGGCTTGCTGGCCTCATGCACCGATTCCTTCGTGCCGCCCGGCAGGCGCGCGCACTGATTGTCTGGGGAAATAAGAGTTTATACGACGAAAACCACTACCTGTTCGATCTGGTTGAATTTTGCCCAATCTATTGTGCAGTTCCGGACATCTACGCTCCGTGCAGTGCGAATCTCACCTGAAGAAGAGTGAGCTTTCTTGACGGGGGATAGCGACCTCCGTTCGCTTTCCCGGGAAGAAAGTAGTTACCATGAATATAGGGTGGTTTCCCCCGTCGAGAAGGATGGCACGCAATGACTCTCAGGCCCACAGACATGCTGCAGATTCAGTCGGCGATCGATGACTACGAGAAGAAGTTTCCTCGGCGCCCGGCACCCACGGCTGAGCAGGCATTGGCCTGGCGGCTCGGCAAACGAGAAGCCGCGAACTTCCTCAGGCGGACCAACATGGCGCCTCCTCCTGTCTCCAGGGTGCGTTCACACACGATCGTCGAAGAGCCAGAACAGACGCGCATTCGCCTTGGATGGTTCATCGTCCGCATGCCGCGCCTGAGGCCTGCGCTGTCAGAAGATATGGTGCCGGCGGTAAAGGGCGCCCTGCGGTTTGGTTGGTGGAGCATGTTAGCCCTCGGCACTGCGTCGGTCTTTGTTCTGGGAGCGATTGTCGGCGGATTTAAGTGAACGGAAAGCGCATGCTGCAACGGACGTTGTGGCGATGGGCTTCGGGCCTCGTTTTTTCCGGAACCCTGCTGGGTGTTCTGTACGCGCAGCATCCGTTTCGTGAATATCCTTCGGTGGAATACGGGGAAGCCGTCCCCATGCCGAACGACTGGCGCCGCCCGGGGGAGTGGACCTTTGCTCGCCTGATGTATCCCCCCGGTCCACTCGATGGCTATCGGGGCCGATTCAGCGGCGATTGGCGACAGGGTTTATCGCTTTGGACACAGGACTATCCCCGTGCCGATCGTGCCCTGGCGCAGGCGATCAAGCGCTTAACACGGGTCGACACGCGGTCGGTAGAACAACCAGTCAACCTCGATGACGGCGACGAAATTTACAACTGGCCCTGGCTCTATGCTGTGCAGGTAGGCGAATGGGGGCTGACCGAACCGCAGGCAAAGAAACTTCGCGATTACCTTTTGCGCGGGGGCTTCTTTATGGCGGATGATTTTCACGGCTCAGACGAGCAAGCTTACTTTGAACACACCATGCAGATGGTGTTCCCCGATCGCCCCATCGTCGATATTCCCAACGACGATCCTATCTTCCACACGGTGTTCGACCTGAATGACCGTTTCCGCATTCCCGGCGCGGAGCACCTTGATACGGGCTATAAGAAAGATGGAAAGGTCGCTCGCTGGGAAGGGATTTATGACGACAAAGGGCGCGTGATGATCGCCATTTCGCTGAATTCCGACCTCGGTGATTCCTGGGAGTGGTCAGATAATCCGCAGTACCCATTGAAGTTCTCTGATCTCGGTATGCGCATCGGCGTCAACTACGTCGTGTACGCCATGACACACTAGCCAGCCCGGCGCTTCTTGAACTACTTACTCGACTTGGTACTTTGCTTTGCGCCCTTACGCCGCGGAGGAACGCGTGTCTTCGCTCTGGATTGCAACTGGATCGCAAGAGCATTCATGATCGTGCGTAGCAGTCCAGGAAAGCGCTGATCGATCTCTGCGCACCGTGCGGTGTTTTGCATTTCTACGCCGTGGCGTTCTCCTCGTATCAGGCCAGCTTCGCGAAGAACCTTGAAGTGCTGCGACAACGTCGACTTGGGGATTGCTTTTTCGCTGACCTCAAGGAAGTTGGAACAGTTCTGCGAACAATGGGACGACACGATTTGCGCCAGGATCGCCGCACGCACCGGATCGGACAAAGCGTGCAGGATACCTTCCACCGTCACGTCTTCCATCGAGGGGTGGTAGAGAGGCCGCATGCTCCTGATGATAAATGGGCGCAGCTGCTTGTTCAATAGTTCATTAATTCAGAACTAATGAATCAATCCGCCGCCAGGCCCCATCTTAACGGTGCGGCAAATGGACCGGGTCCATTGCTCAGCAGGAAAAAGCAGGGAAAGGAATACTATGAGCAAACTCAAAGGTAAAGTAGCGGTCGTTACTGGCGCGTCGAAGGGCATTGGAGCGGCGATTGCCAGATCGTTGGCAGCCGAGGGCGCATCGGTTGTCGTTAACTATGCATCCAGCAAGTCGGGCGCCGACAAAGTCGTGAGTGAGATTACCGCCAAGGGCGGCAAGGCCGTGGCAATTGGCGGCGATGTATCCAAGGCGCAGGAGGCCCAGGGCATCGTGGACGCTGCCATCAAGAATTATGGCCGTCTCGACATCCTGGTAAACAATTCCGGTGTCTATGACTTTGCCCCGCTGGAAGGGATCACCGAAGAATCTTTCCACAAGCACTTCAACATCAACGTGCTGGGTTTATTGCTGACCACGCAAGCGGCCGCCAAACACCTGGGTGAAGGATCAAGCGTGATCAACGTGGGCTCAATCATCACTCGCGTCGCACCAGCAGGTACCGCGGTGTACACCGCGACCAAGGGAGCAGTCGACTCGATCACTGCCGTGCTGGCCAAGGAGCTTGGACCTAAAAAAATTCGTGTTAACTCTCTCAACCCTGGTCCCGTCGATACAGAAGGCACGCGGACAGCCGGAGTGATTGGCTCAGAGATGGAATCAGCCTGGGTAGCACAAACACCACTTGGGCGCATCGGTCAGCCTGGCGACATCGCCTCGATTGCCGTGTTCCTCGCGTCGGATGATTCCGCATGGCTTACCGGCCAACTACTACCTGCGAGCGGCGGTCTCTGAGACCTGACCTCGATGCAGTCACGCCCAGGTCTCGATCGTCGAGACCTGGGCTAAGCTAAAGAACCACCCTTGTCATCCCTCCGCTGCGCTTCGCTTCGGCCGGTATGACAAAGGGAGGGTTTGCCACTTCCTCTCCCCGCCCCCCACAACTCTCCCCAACCACGACCCCCAATCTTTGTCATCCCGAGCGCAGTCGAGGGATCTGCTGTGCGCCTTTCTCCTGCCACGAATTTCTACAGAGCTCCTGCATCGGACACGCAGAAGAACCATTCTTTCAGCAGCAATGCAGGAAAGTAACTCCTGGCAGCGAAGCGGCTGCGATCGAGACCCACGTTCCTCTGCTCATCCGATGCAGGAGCTCTGTAAAAATTCGTGGAGGGAGAAAGGCGCACAGCAGATCCCTCGACTGCGCTCGGGATGACAAAAGGGGGGCGGATCCGCAATGCAGAGGAACCGCCACTTCACCACCACCCGTTCCTCTCCAACAATCCACTCTTCCACCATCTAAGCTGAAGGATAAGGTCCGCCCCCAAGGCTTTAAACAAATAAGTAACGGCAAAACGCGCACAGCAGGAACGCGGGCGGCTTCCCTTGGTAGCCCCTACCCCAGGAACAAAGCCAGCAACCAACCTCTAAACTGCGCAGGTTAAAATCAAGACGAATGCAACCTAGCAGCTGATCGGAAAGAGGTTCGGCAAGCATGCTTTCGGAACATTTGCCCTCACACACTACTGAGCTCCTGTTGTCTTGAGCGGAAACCTGCCTCCGCTTCGATTACGTTTGCTGGCCCCCTCGATCGCGTTGATCATCGCCGCGACCATGATCCCTACTGGGCTGCGCCACCCCTCGCTTATCCACGTCGACAACCATCTCAATCCAGTCGACGTGATCAATAACATCATTCTGTACGTGCCGCTGGGCTTTGCCCTCGCCGAATCGTCCGTTCTGAGAGCATTGCTCTATGGCCTCGTCCTGTCGACGGTGGCGGAAACACTACAGCTTGGCTATGTCGATCGCATTCCTTCCTTCATCGACATCACCGCTAATACCCTGGGTGCTGTGCTGGGCTTCTGGGTCGCTCTCTGCTTGCAGCGCATCAGTGGCTACAACTTGCAGCGGCTTAGGATTCCCAGGGCGCTCGGCCTCGCGGCCATCCCCATGGCAGCTTTGGGTACGCTGATGCTGCTGGTTCACCGGCCGCCACCTGACTTTTCCAACTGGAGCCCGGCCTGCCACATGATGTTGGGCAACGAATGGACCGGCGACAGACCGTGGGCCGGAACCATCTCTGCTCTGCAGATTTATCCCTTCGCCATGCAGCCTGCGCAAATAGAAGATCTGGCCAGGCGTGCAAAGTCGCCGCTCAAGGGCGAACCGCATACGCCGCCTCCGTTTCCTTCGGGCGGCCTCCTACCGCCCGTGAACCTTGCCACCGGCACGGGGCGCGCGCTTCTCTCGAGCGAACAGGAACAAGCTTTGTTGCAATCCCTGGTAAAACAAGGCCGCATGTCCCTGCTGATCTCCATCACGCCAGGGAATGTCGAGCAAGCCGGGCCGGCGCGCATCGTCACCTACTCTCAAAATGCATACAGTCGCAACTTCTCACTCGGACAGATCCGTGATGCGCTCACCTTTCGGTTGCGCACACCCATCTCGGGATCCAACGGAACCGACCCGGCGCTCTATACCGGGCCCGTCCTCTTGCCTCATCACACTTCGTTCGTGGCCGCTGTCTATGACGGTCGTATCTCTTCGTTGTACGTGGACGGAAAGCCGGCAGCGCACCTCGACCTGGGCTTTAGGCGGCCGCATCTGCCAAAGCGTGTGTTGGCGCGGCTTCCAGGGTCCATTCCTATCCGCGTACTAGAACTGGGTGCGGTGGAGATGCTGTGTAGCAGCTTGCTCGCGCTGGGCCTGATTGCGTTATGCGGCATACCGCAGAGCTTCGCGTCGCGCATCCTCACTGGTCTGGTCGCCGGGCTAGCTGTCGGCGCAACGGTTTGGTTCTTCGCCGTGTCAAGCCGCGGTCTGGGCATGCGCATCTTGCTCGAGTGCCTTGTGTCTGGATTGATGATCGCGGCTTCTGTCGAACAAACATGACAATCAAAGAGAGCAGGATCCTGGTGGTGGGAGCCGGCGCGGTTGGCGGCTACTTTGGCGCCCGGCTTGCGCAGGCCGGGCGCGACGTCACCTTTCTGGTGAGGCCCACGCGTGCGCAACAAATCACTCGTCATGGCCTCAGGATAACCAGCCCCTACGGCGACTTATGCCTGCAACCAAAGATGGTGTTGGCAGGCGAACTCGCAGCGGGTAAGGCCGGCACGCAATACGATCTTGTTCTGCTCGGCGTGAAGTCGTACGCACTCGAAAGCGCCGTGAGCGATTTCGCCCCTGCAGTCGGTCCGACCACAATGGTTCTGCCACTGCTCAATGGCATGCGGCACATGGAAACACTGGCTGCCCGGTTCGGCCACGCCGTGCTGGGTGGCGTTTGCCTGGTCTCCACAGATTTAGGGGAAAACGGTGAGATCCTGCAACTGACACCGACACAGAAGTTGATCTATGGCGACGTAGAAGGCGGTTGCTCCGAACGAATACGCACGCTCGACCAGTGGCTGCAATGCGCAACGTTTGAAGCGCACTCCTCCGCGCAGATCATGCAGGAGATGTGGCAGAAGTGGGTCATGCTGGCGAGCCTCGGCGCCCTTACCTGCCTGTTGCGCGGCAGTGTAGGTGAAATTGAAGCGGTGCCCGGGGGTGCCGAAACTGCGCTCGAGATCGTGCGTGAGTGCAGCCGCATTGCCGCTGTCAACGGTTTTGCGCAAGACGCAGAGTGGACCCGCAAGGTGCAAACGCGATTTACCGCGCCAGGGTCGACACTGACCTCGTCGATGTATCGCGACCTGCTTAAAGGGCGCGAGGTGGAAGCCGAACAAATCATCGGCGATCTATTGCAACGCGGACAGGCTCACAATCTTATGACACCGCTACTGAGCGCAGCCTTCGTGAACCTGTCCGTTTACCGCAAGCGGCTTAAGCCCTGATTCTTAGCCGATTATCAGGACACACGAGCTTCCGTGGTGCCAATCGCCTCAAGCGTCTGCAGGGTCTGCGCGGGAATCTGCAATTTGGCCGCCGCCAGGTTTTCACGCAAATGCTCCACCGAAGACGTGCCGGGAATCAGCAGAATGTTTTGTGACCGTTGCAAAAGCCAAGCCAAGGCGACCTGCATCGGCGTAGCGCCTAACGCGGTGGCTGCGCTGTTTAACGCAGAAGACTGCAAGGGAGTGAAGCCTCCGAGCGGGAAGAAGGGAACGTAGGCAATCTTCTGCCCGGCGAGCTCGTCGATGAATGCATCGTCGGTACGGTGCGCCAGGTTGTAGTAGTTCTGAATGCAGACAATGGGGACGATCTTCTGCGCCGCTTTCACCTGTTGCGGGGAAACATTGCTTAGTCCGATGTGACGAATGAGCCCCTGGCGCTGCAAATCCGCCAGCACCGTCAGCGGTTCTTCGATGGACTCATCATTAGGCGCCGCCATTCCGCCGACCCGCAGGTTGACCACGTCAAGCACATCCAGCCCGAGGTTGCGCAGGTTGTCGTGGGCCCCATCCGTGAGTTCCTGCCGCGAGAGAGCATGTGGCCAGGATTTGTCAGCGCCACGCCGGGCGCCCAATTTCGTAACAATGACCAGGCCCTCGGCATAAGGATGCAGAGCCTCGCGGATGATCTGGTTGGTGACGTGCGGACCGTAAAAGTCGCTGGTGTCAATGTGGTTAACGCCAGATGCGACAGCTTCCCGCAGAACTGCAATCGCGGCGTCTCGATCTTTGGGCGGCCCAAACACCTGCGGGCCGGCGAGCTGCATGGCTCCGTAACCCATGCGGTTAACCACCATCGAAGTACCAGGAAACTGAAAGTTTTGCGTAGGGTCGAGTTGTGTGGACATCGGTGTTGCTCTCCTCTATGGCTTTATCATTGGATGAAGGAAGCTTCAGGTTAGGAGTTCGCATTTGCCAACGCAAGGATTGGTCATCTCAGAGCCCCGTAAATCGCCTGTCCAGGCCCGTTCGATGGCGACCGTGGACGCTATTCTCGAAGCCACTATTCAGGTTTTGCTGCAGAGCGGGAAGACCAGGTTGACGACAACCCGGGTGGCGTACCGGGCGGGTGTATCGGTCGGCACGCTCTACCAGTACTTCCCCAACAAGAGCGCGCTCTTGCAAGCCGCTTTAAGCCGCCACTTGCACGAAGTGACGGAAGCGGTGGAGCAGGTGTGCCGGGAGCAAAGAGGCAAGCCGTTGGCGCGGATGGCAACGGCGCTCATTTCCGAGTTTTTGCGGGTAAAAATGCGTGACCCGAAGACCAGCGTCGCGCTCTACACGGTCAGTTCTGATTTAGACGCAGCCAGGATCGTGCAGCAAGTGGGCGGCCGGACCACCAAAGCCCTCGTCGCCATGCTGGCAAGCAGTAGCGATTCGCTGCACGGGGATTTGCAGGTGATCGCATCGATGCTGCATGGTTCCATGGTTGGGGTGAGCCGCCGCTTACTTGAATCCGGCGCCGCAGAAAAACAGCTTGCCGGGGTGAGACAGGAGCTGATCTTTCTCGCCTGTTCATACCTGGCTGCCTGTTCTGCACGCGCGGGAAATTGACTACGCAAGCCGGAGGCCTGACTGGCTACTGCGGCGCCACCCAACCGTCGGACAGCTCTACGCGCCAGGGTACCGTGCCGATATTTTTATCAGCCGCTGTGGCAGTTACTGTAAACTCCTGCCACCCGGGTAGTTTGCTGGCTGGCGCCGATGCCTGCACGCGCAGGTAGTACCTGCTATGCGGAGCCACGGTGGCGTCTGCAACCGGCGTGACCTTCCACTCGGCCGGAGCCTTCACCGCAAAGCTGACAACGAGCGGCGCATCCGACGGGTTCACCACAATGAGCGGCAGCGCGAGAAGGCTATCGGTATGGATCAACACTTCCACCGGAACGAGATTGAGCAAGTGATCCAGCCCATGCGCCAGCCAGAACTTGCGGTAAAAGCTCCAGGGATCGCCTATCTCAAGCGCGGGTCCGGCGTAGCTGGGAGCGGTATATCCGGGCGCGCGCCGGAACGGTATCCCGTCTGCCACCAACCCTGTGAACACATCGTCGGCTGGTCCTGAGGGCACGAGCGATTTGCCAAAGATCAGGCGTACGGGGCCGTTAGCGATTTTGCTGATGACGTCGGTGGATGCGGCAAGGGAATTGTTTGCGATCTTTTCGTCGAGCTGTCCCCCGCCCTGGGTTTTATGTTGCGCGAACACTTGCGCGGCCAGCATGCCATAGCTCACATGCCGTGAAGGCGAGATCTCCTGCGAGAGATACTGGGGTCCCTGGCCGGGGGCGATGTCGTGACTCGGGTTGACGAAGTAGTAGATTTTCTGCGGCTGCCAGGGGCGAAGACCCTCGGTGAGGTTGGTGTTCTTATCCGGGTTGGCGGCTGGCGAGATCTGCTCGGCAAGTACCGTTGGATCGCCTGCCAGATCGAAAGCCTCTGTGGCCAACACGCCTGACGACTGATGGTCTGCATGATTCTCGCCAGTTGTGAAGTCGGGTAGCCACGTGAGGATCACGTCAGGGCGCGTGATGCGCACGATGCGAACCAGTTCGTCCAGGCAGCGGCCGTGGCTGCAGCGCTCGAGCGAGTTCAGAACATTCTGGCTGGTGGTATCGTGACCGCCTAGAAAGAAAACATTGGTAATGCCTAACAGGCCCACAGCACGATGCGCTTCCACCATGCGCATGTCGCCCATGGCTGCTGCCTGTTCAGGGCCTACGTCATTGTTGCCGCCATCGCCAGGCGTTTGATACACCACCGCCACGCGTTTGTGCTGGTCGAAAATCTCACGCGCAAGATAGGCCGAAACCATAACCTCATCATCGGGATGCGCCACCACTACCAGGATATCGGCTTTAAAACGCGCATCCGGCGGCCGATTGTTGTCGAGATACCGGTCTGGTTTGGTCGTGGCCGTCCCCTGCGCAGAAGCCGTGCCTGTACCGAGAACGCCGGCAATCGCGGTCGCTGCCACGATCCGGCAGAAGGTCTTGCCATGCCGACTAAACGGCAAGGCAGCGGAGTAGAGCGCAAGGTCGCGCAAGTTACGCAAACAGTTCATGGGTGATTGGATTTGATACCGGCGCAGATTTCTGGTCAAGCGATCTCCCCCTGCAGCGCGTTGGATACCCGCGGGAGAAAGAACGCGGGCGGCCCTCCTAATCAGGCGTATCTCCCAATTGTTTCCTGAGCAGGTTCCGAATGGGACGCTCCGCTAGCTTCGGAATGATCCATTCTCCAGGCCAGAGAAATACCTTCAGCGGCCATGAAGGGATTTGCGCCCTCCACACACCGATGATCGCCCGCACTCGTTTGCGAACGAGCTTCACGATAAGACTGATCTTCGCATGCGAGATCGTCGTGCGCTCAGGTGTGAAAACCATCCGCCTGATCTCTTCCGAGCACAGGGGGATGATCGGCAACCATCGCTTCTCGTTGGCTCCGGCATCCTGCGGCTTGGTTTGCAAGTCAGGATCGATGCCGGAATTTCCTGCGTAAGGGCCCAGGGGCGGTTTGCCAAAACGCGAGCGGATTTCTCCGAGATGGTTCTCGGAAACTCCTGACTTGATGATGACGTTGTCTTCCGGAAGCACAAAGTGGTCCAGGAGAAACTTCTGGCAGTTCTTACGGCCGAGAGCGTAGTCATGCGCCCGAAACTGTTTCTCGAAGAAACCTCCGAAGGCGCCCAGGCGAGCGCATTGCAGTGCGGCCGGCTGTGCATCCGGGTTGCCCGCGTATTCCTTGACGAGGTCATCGTCGGAAGGGGCAATGACGAAACGATTGAAGGTCGTGCCGCTCATGACTTATTTCAAGGATTCCCCAAAAAAACGGGATTGAGAGATCAATGCGCTGAACAGCGCAGAAAGTGCCAGAAAAACATTTGACTGTTTTGCGCAGTCGTATTTCTCCGGATAATTCCTCGTGGTAGGAAACGGAGCAACGCTGATGACGGCACGATCCGTGTCCTCCGCACTGGTTGGGCGAGATTGCGCGGGCGAAAGAGCCAGCAGATAGTCGTGGGCGTAATGGAAGGGATCATCGTTGGTGATGCCGCCGTCTACATACAAGGTTTCCAGCGGGTCCTGTAGGCCAGGAGGAAAGTTGGGTTTTATGGGAGGCGGTGTTCCACTGACAGCGGAGGTTACAGACTCCCACATAGGCGGCGTGTACTCTTCCTGTTTTCTCAGCAGGGAGCGCGGCGCCAGGAAGACGGGGAACGCTCCTGTCGCCTTCGCGGCTTGTTGCAGCAGCGTCCACCCTCCGGCTTCGCCGGGAACGCCTGGATTGATTGGATGAGCGCCAGTGCTCAAAGGCGGAGTCGCGCCGGAAGCAACGACCTCAAACCGAATGCGGTCACCGTGAAAGAAAGTGATTTCTTCGATCGATCCTGGCGCCTTGCCATTGAGGGAGTACGGAACGCCCCTGAGATTTGTGAGCGAAAGAAACAGGGTGAGATGAGGTGA